>NZ_JAQYWW010001135.1:0-63513 GCF_036322525.1 Streptomyces sp. BE20
GGCGGGGTGCCGGTGGCGGTGGCGGTGTTGGTGAGCGTCCCGGCGTCGGCGTCGGCCTGGGTCACCGTGTACGTGGCGGAGCAGATCATGGACTGGCCCGGGACGAGGGTGGTGTCCGGGCAGGTGATCGCGGGCGGTGTGCCCGTGCCGGAGAACGAGGTGTCCGTGACGCTCACGCCGGTCAGGGTGACGTTCCCGGTGTTCTTCACCAGGTAGGAGTAGACGAGGGTCTGCCCCGGCGACAGGGTCGCCACCAGCGTGGAGCGGCGGTTGTCGCCACCGCCCCCGCCGCCCGAGGCGGTCTTCTCGACGGAGAGGGCTGCGCTCTGCAACGCGACCGCCGTCACGGGGGAGTCGGGCGCGGTCACCGCGGAGCCGGTGGGCGGGGTGCCGCTCGCGATACCGACACCGGTGACCCTGCCCGCGTCGACGTCGGCCTGCGTCACCGTGTAGGGCGCGGTGCAGGTCATCGAGGCGCCCTGGGCGAGGGAGGTGTCCGGACAGGAGACCACCGGCGGGGTCCCGGTCCCGCTGAACGAGGTGTTCGCGGCGGTGACCGCGGTCAGCGGCTCGTCACCGGTGTTGGCCAGCAGGTAGGAGAAGGTGATCGTCTGGCCGGCCGCCCGGAAGGTCGTCGGCGCGACGCTCTGCGTCAGCGACAGGGCGGGGGACTGCGCGGTGGCGACGGGCGCCAGGGGGAACGCCGCGACGAGGACCGCCCCTACGGCCACGACCGAGGTCAGCAGGCCGGGACCCCGGTGGGTCCCGCGTGCGCCCTCCGGTCCCGGTGGTCGTCCGGGGGCGCCTCTGGTTCCGCCGACTCGCATCGTGGTTCTCCTCATCTCGCCCCGTACCGGGAGGACCGGCGCGACGGCGGCACGACCTTCATGGACAGGTGGACGGCCGCACCCGCACCGGACGCGGCACGGAACAGATACTCGAATCCGGGGTCTCTCCATCGTTCGTGATCGCGGGAATCATCCGGTCGGGTGCGCGCACTCGCCGGAACGGTCCTGTTCCGCAGGTCCCGAAGTCCCCGAAGTCCCCGCGTGTCGCCGGACGGACGCCCCGCCGAACCGGTCGGGTGCCGCGGTGAGGGGGCCGGACGGGAGCGTGCGACGGGCGCCGTCCATTTCGGTTCGGTCACGGTGTGTCCCATTGGTTGATCATTGGGTGGGAGTGCGGTGATTGATCTTGTTGGCACCGGACTGGACCGACTCTCATAATTTCGGCTGAGACGCGTCACGGGCGGCCTGAAGTGCGCTGCCGGGGGCGGCCCGCGAGGCGCCGACGCGCGACATTCCGCTGTCTTCCTGGGGGAGTCCTTTGTCCGCGCCCGAGAGTTCGCCGTCTGCCGCCGACCAGGCGCAGCAGGGGGCGCTCGATCCCGCTGCCGTGCCCGGCCCGGGGTCGTCCGATCCCGCCCTGCCCGATCCTGCCGCGTCCGGCCCCGCCGCCTTCGACCCGGCCCCGGCCCCTGCCCCGGTCGCCCGGCGGACGCTGCCGCGCGCCCTCGGGGTGACCCTGGCCGCCGCGGGCCTGATCGCCGTGACGGCGACCAGCGCCGCCGTCACCGTGGCCGTCGGCAGGCCGGACCCGGAAGCGGCCGTCGTCGCCGGCACCGCGGCACGTCCGGGCCCGGCCGCAGCCACCTCGGCGCCGCCCACCGCGCCGCCCACCACGTCGCCCACCGCGTCGCCCACCGTGTCCGCCCCGGCGTCCACGGCGGCACCCGCCCCCGCTCCGGCTCCCAAGCCGGCGAGCACCGTCAGAGGGACCGTCAACGGCGGGAAGCACGAGGGCGATCTGCGCTACTTCCTGCTCCCGATCCCCGAGGGCGGCGAGTCCTACGGACCGGCCGACGGCATGACGCTGACGGACGAGGAGGTCGCGGACGAGTTCAACAACCGGGACACCATCATGCGGATCCTCCGTGCGTACGGCTACAAGGACGCCGCGACCCGGACGTACCGCACGGCGGACGGCAAGGCCGAAGTCACCGTCACCCTGCTGCGCTTCGGCTCCGCCGGGGACACGAAGGAATTCGCCGAGGGCTACACCATGAGCCTGGAACCGATGGAGATCACCGGCGACCCCGGTGCCCGCGGCTACGTCCGCACACCCAAGCAGCAGGCCTACACCGGCTCGATGACCGGGATCTCCAGCCAGGGTGACGTGCAGTACACGATCGACGTCGACGTGAAGGGCACCCCGGACAAGGCCCTGCTCAGCGAGCTGATGCGGCGCCAGCGCGCCTGGCTGACCTCCGGCGGCTGAGTCCGACCGAGTGCCGCCCGCGTCCCGCCTGATTCCCGCCGCCCGCGTTCTCCGCCGCCTCTTCCTTTTCCCAGGAGCCACCGCGTGACCACCGAACCCCTGGCGCCGGCACCCGCCGCCGCCCTCCCTCCGGACCGGCCCGCCGAGTTCCGGCCCCCCGAGGACCCGGTCCCCGAGCACCCGGCCGCCTTCCCCGCGCCCGCCGCCGCTCGCGTCCGCGCCCCCCGCCGGCCCCGGCCGGTCCTACTGCTGGTCTCCGGCCTGGTGCTCGGCACCGTGGCCGGCGGGGCCGTCGGCTACGGGATCCAGGCGCGCCGGCCGCCGACGCCGCTGCCGCCGATCCAGGTGGCGCTGCCGTCCTACCCGGCCGAGGCGGTCGACCCCGCAGCCGTCGCCGCGGCTGCGCCCGCACCGCTCGCCATCGACGGCGACCTGCGGAAGCTGCTGCTCACGGCGCCGGCCGGCAGCTCGGCCTGGGACGACTACCCCGGCACGCCCAGCTGGATCTCGATCGGCGAGCTCGCCGAGCGCAGCGGCCCGTCCGCGGGCGCCTTCAGGGACCTGGCCGAGCGGGGTTTCCGCCGCGCCGTCGAGGTCGACTGGAAGCAGGGCGACCTGAAGGTCCGGGTCTCGCTGATCCAGTTCTCCGACGACTTCGTCGCCCAGGCCGGGAACCGGGTGAGGGGCTACCGGCTGGAGCCGTTCGCGGCCGAGGCCAACGGCGGCTACCGGGTGGAGAAGGAGCCCTTCTTCTGGGCCGAGACCACCGAGAAGTTCTACCAGGGCACCGCGGCCGCGCAGCGCGGCACGGTGGCGATGGAGGTCAAGGTCTTCGGGCTGCGGCCGGTGGACGCCGAGCTCGTGAAGAACCTCGCCAAGCAGCAGTGGGAGCGGCTGGTATGAGCGGCGACACCGTGATGAGTGACGACACCGTGGCCGGCTCCCCGAGCACCGAGCCGCACGTCGCGCCCGCGGCCGGAGCGCCGTCGGCCGGCGAACCCTCGGCCGAACGCGCCCCCGCCCCGCCGCTCGCGCCGTCTCCCGAGCCCGTTCCGTCCGACCCGCTCGCGCTGCCGTCGGTCTCCCGCCGGCTCCTGCGCGCCACCGGCGCGACCGTGGCCGCCGCCCTGGTCGGCGTGGTCATCGGCGTCGGCATCATCGAGGTCCGGTACGACGACCCGGCGCCCGTCGCCGCCGCCGCGCCGGCGCCCGCGCCGCCCACCCCGGGCGCCACCCCGACGCCCTTCGGGGCGAAGTCCAACGGCAACCACTTCGGCTCGCTGCGCGACCTGCTGCTGCCGGTCCCCTCCGACTACGGGCTCGGTCCGGACGAGGGCGGCTACGGCAACGACGTCGAACTGACGGCCGCGCAGCTCTCCGCCGAACTGGACGAACTCCTCCAGGTGCCCAAGGAGCAGCAGGAGAAGCTCCGCGCGTACTGGGAGGGCCTGCACGTCAAGGCCACCGGTATCCGCACCTACGCCGAGCGGAAGGGCGGCCTGGTCATCGGCATGAGGCTGCGCCAGTTCAACCAGCAGGAGGTGCAGCGGATGAACGAGTACACGGCCGTGTTCACCGGTGACACCGGGCTCTTCCGCACCGGCCCCGCCGTCCCGGGCCACCCCGAGGCGCACTGCTACCTGATGCCCGCCCCGCCGTCCGCGCCGATCGACTACCTGGAGTGTTCGGCCGCCGAGGGCGACCTCCTGGTGGTCATGAGCGTCGAGGGCGTGGCGCCGCTGCCCAAGGACAAGATCGTCGCCTTCCTCGCCCAGCAGCTCGACCGTCTCGCCACCCCGGGAGCGTCCGCATGACCGACAGCACCATGCCGCACGACAGCGCCGCCTCCGGGGCCGCCTCCACGGGCCCCGCCGCCCCGGAGGGCCCCGGCACCGCAGAGGGCGACGTCACGGCGTCCGCCACTCCTGAGGCGGTCACGGACTCCCCGGCGCCCCCGGCGCCCCCGGCGCCCCCGGCGTCCCCGGCGCCGACGATGCCGGCCGCGTCCGACCGCGCCCCCGGAGACGACGCCGGGGACGGCCCCGGCCCCGGCGAGAACCCCTGGACCGCCCCCGGTGCGACGGTCCAGGGCCCCGTCGAACCGCCGAGCGCCGAGGAGCTCGCGGCCCGCCGCACCCGCCGGCGCAAGGCGGCGCTGCGGTGGGGCGCGGCGATGGCGGTCTGCGCGCTGGCCGGCACGGGTTCCGCGCTGGCCGTCACCGCGCCCGAGCGCACCGACCTCCCGGGCCTGGCCACCGAGAGCGACGGCCGCTACACCTTCCCGGCCCTGGTGCTCCCGCCGCTGCCCTCCGGCAAGCCCGTTCCCCGGGAGAACAAGAGCCGGCACGCGGCCGACCTGCGGTACCTCCTCCTCCCCGCCCCGCAGGAGGCCGGCGGTTCGCTCGCCCCGGTGGTCTTCCCGACCCCGACCCCGCCTCCGACCGGGAGCCCGACCGGGGGCCCCACCGGAACCCCGGCCGCCGCGAGCCCTACCACGTCCGCCGCTCCGCCCCCGTCGACCGCCTCCACCCCGCCTGCCACGGCCCCCCTCGCGGACTGGGTCACCTGCGACGCCGTCGCCGCCGAGCAGAAGGACCCGGTCGCGGTGCGTTCCCTTCTCCTGGAGAGCGCCTGCCGGGCCGCCACCGTCCGGGAATGGACGGCGACCGACGGCACCCGGACGCAGATCCGTCTGCTCGCCTTCGGTTCCTCCGCCGCGGCCTGGGACGTCTACCGCGAGCTCCGCGACGGGGACCAGAAGGACCCCGGCTCCCGGACCACTCCGATGGAGGGCTGGGACACCGTCTTCGGCGTCGCCGTCGAGACCCGGGGGACCCCGGCCACCACGGCCGGCACGGCCCTCAGCGCCCGCCTTGCCTACCTCTCCGCAGGCGACCTCGTGGGCGTGGTCACCATGACCAACCCCGGGGGCGTCCCGGCCGAGGCCTTCCGCCAGGTCGTCACTCTCCAGTCCGACCTGCTGGCCTGACCCCCGGGCGGGCGGCGCCTCCACGGCGCCGCCCGCCCGCTCACGTCGTCGTGCCCGGCCGCGGGGTGCTCCTCCTCAGGCGGGGACGCCGGTGGTGTCGAGGGTCAGCCGGACGGCCTCCCGGTGGAGGGCGGTGCCACTGACGACCGCGATGCTCTCCTCGCCGCGCTCCTCGCCGCTCGCGTCGGTTCCCGCGGCCCCGATCACGGCGAGGGTCGCCGTGTAGGCGCCCCACGTGAGCCGCCGTGCCGCCATCGCCGTGCCGTCCACGACGAGCCGGCCCGCTCCGAGGACGGGCCCGGACGGCAGGGGGATCGGTCCGTCGGGCGAGGAGTTTGCGAGGAAGTCGCGCAGGAGGGCCTCGGGGTCCAGCGTCGGGAACGCGCGGACGTGCGCCGGCAGGCGCCGCTGGGTGCTGACCTGCACCAGCAGGGTGCGCCCCTCGTGGTAGCCGAGGTCGAGCCGCTGGAGGAGCCCGTCGGTCGACCCCTGGCCCACCAGGCACTGCCATCCGGGCCGGGGCGCGTCGAGCAGGGCCGCGGGGCGGCCGAACGACCGCAGGAGCTCCGGCCAGGTGGGATCGACGGGTCGCCCCGGGTGGGCGGAACTGTGGAACACGGCGGCCCTCCGGACGGTCGCGGGTGCGCTGGGTGCTCTCCATCCTGACAGCGCATCAGCCGTCCCGGACCGGAACGTCGGCGGCGGGCAACCGGGGGAGGGGGCCGTACCGCCGGAGCGCCGAGCAGGAGGGAAGTCCACGGCGTCGCCCCGGGGACCCGGGGGCGGGTCGGGGCCGGGGCCACCGGCTTCCGGTGGGCCGTCACCCGGTCCGGGTCGGTGAACACCGACTCCTCGCCACTCCCAACGTATAGCGCACCGGGGGGCTTGCGGCAAGGCCCCGGTGGTGGAACACAATGGTCGGCCACGGCCGATATTCCGGAAAAGACAGATCTGCCCCCTACGTCCCGCTTCGTCGACGTGCGTGCTGCGCGGGACGTCGCGGGTGGGACTCGTCGCGCGGACTCGTCGCGCCGCTCCGGCGTCCCCCACCGGAGCGCGGGGGCACACGTCGCGGCCGGCCGGAATCCACTCTCGTTGAATGGGCGTTGTGATGATTGACGTGATCGTGGTCGGCGGCGGACCGACCGGCTTGATGCTGGCCTGCGAGTTGCGGCTGCACGGTGTGCACGTGGTCGTGCTGGAGAGGTCGACCGAACGGACGAGGCGGTCCCGCGGGCGTGGCCTGCACACGCGCAGCGTCGAACTGATGGACCAGCGCGGTCTGTTGGAGCGGTTCCTCGCGGCCGGCGAGAAGTTCCGGGTCGGCGGCTTCTTCGGCGGCATCCACAAGCCCTGGCCGGACGGGCTGGACACCGCGCACCCGTACGGGCTCACCACTCCGCAGGCGGTCACCGAGCGGCTGTTGGAGGAGCGTGCGCTCGAACTCGGTGCGGAGATCCGGCGCGGCCGGGAGGTGGTCGGGCTGAGCCAGCACGAGGACGGAGTGACCGCCGAGACGGCGGACGGTACGCGGCTGCGCTCCCGCTACCTCGTCGGGTGCGACGGCGGCCGCAGCACGGTGCGCAAGCGGATCGGTGTCGGCTTTCCCGGCGAGCCCTCCAGGGTCGAGACCCTGCTGGGCGACATGGAGGCGACCGAGGACCCGGCGACGATCGCGGCCGTGGTCGCGGAGGTCCGCAGGACCGAGCTGCGCTTCGGCGCCGTCCCCGACGTGGACGGGAACGCGGGGGTGTACCGCATCGTCGTGCCCGCCGACGGCGTGGCCGGGGACCGCACGACCGCCACGACGTTGGACGAGTTCAAGAGGCAGCTGCGGGCCGCCGCGGGCACCGACTTCGGCGTGCACTCGCCGCGCTGGCTGTCCCGGTTCGGCGACGCCACGCGGCAGGCCGAGCGCTACCGGGTCGGCCGGGTCCTGCTGGCCGGCGACGCGGCCCACATCCACCCGCCGACCGGCGGGCAGGGGCTGAATCTCGGCGTGCAGGACGCGTTCAACCTGGGCTGGAAGCTGGCCGCCGCCGTCGACGGCCGGGCACCGGAGGGGCTGCTGGACAGCTATCACACCGAACGGCACCCGGTGGGGGCCCGCGTGCTGGACAACACCCGCGCGCAGATCACGCTGATGGGGACCGATCCCGGGGCGGTCGCCCTGCGGGAGCTGCTCTCGACGCTGATGGACTTCGAGGAGGTGAACCGGTACGTCACCGAGATGATCACGGCGGTCGGCGTCCGCTACGACTTCGGCGAGGGCCATGAACTGCTCGGCCGGCGGATGCGGGACGTCACGCTCAAGCGGGGCGGCCGCCTCTACGAGCTGATGCACGGCGGCCGGGGCCTGCTCCTCGACGCGACCGGCGGGCTCTCGGCGGACGGCTGGGAGGATCGGGTCGACCATGTCGTCGACGCCGCCGAGGAGCTCGACGTGCCCGCGGTCCTCCTGCGGCCGGACGGCCACGTGGCCTGGGTCGGCGAGGACCAGGACGCGCTGGCCGCCCGGCTGCTCACCTGGTTCGGCGCCGCCACCCGCTGACCGCGCAAACGTTCCGGGCCCGCCGCACCGATCGGTGCGGCGGGCCCGGTCGCGTCCGGCGTCGGGGCGCCGCGCCGGCCGGGGGTCAGGCGGCCGTGACCGGGAGGAGGCCGCGCTCGCCGAAGACCTTCTTGGCGACGAAGGTCGCGTTGAGGGCCTTGGGGAAGCCGCAGTAGGCCGCGGAGTGCAGCAGTGCCTCGACGATCTCCTCGGGGGTGAGGCCGACGTTGAGGGCGGCGTTGACGTGGACGTCCAGCTGGGGCTCGCAGCCGCCGAGCGCGGTGAGCATGCCGAGGGTCACCAGCTGCCGGTCCCGCGGAGCCAGCCCGGGGCGGCGGTAGATCTCGCCGAACCCCTGGGCGACGACCTGGTGGGCGAGCTCGGGGCCGATGTCGGCCAGCGCGTCGACGACCCGCTGCCCGCCCTCGCCGTCGACACGGGTGAGCATCTCCATCCCGCGGTCGAAGCGGTCCTGGCGGGTCTCGGCGTCGTTCGTGGGGGAGTGGCTCATTCCGGTGGTCCGTTTCCAGCGCGCGGCGGCGGCTTCTCGTCGTGTGTCCGGTTCTGCCATGGCCACCGGCCGGGCGGCCGGGGGGCCGGGGGGCATGGCACGACCGTAGGACTTCGAGTGCACTCAAGCTCAAGTACGACACCGGCGACGCGGTGCGACCTGCCCTCCTCGACCCGGAGCACCCCGCCCGCCCGTCACCCGCGCGGGCTCGGCTTGCGGGCGCCGCCGGCGGGGGCTTGAGTGGATGGGTGGTCCCCGGGCACCGGCAGCCGGCGCAACAGAACCCTGCGACGGCGCCGTCCGGACGAGGAGGAGCCATGGCACACCACAAGTCCAACAAGCAGGTCGAGGGCGACCCCGACACCGGGCACGGACGCGGCCTGCCGCTTCGGCCCGACGAGGACGAGCTCGAAGAGCGCACCGAGGAGGACCGTGAGGAGGCCGGTCTTCCGCCCGACCCGCAGGCCGCGCCCGACAAGGAGGGCGAGCGCGGCTGATCCGCGCCGGCACCGGCGCCACCGGCCCCGATGACGCGGGCCCCCGGCCCCGGTGCCGGGCGCGTGGGCGTCAGGCGTGGGCGCCCGCGCACTGGGGGTGTCCCCAGCTGCCGCCGACCTTGGTGATCGTGTCGCCCTTGGCATAGGCGCGGGTGCACGGGCACGTGCCCGCGTAGCGGGCCTTGAGGGTCCGCGTGCCACCCGCCGGACGCTTCCCGGCCGCAGGTGCGGCGGAGGCGCGTCCGCTCCGCGCCGACGTGCCGGTGACCGGGTCGGGTTCGGGCAGGTCGGAGGCCGTCCCGGCCGCCGCTTCCTGGGTGCGGGCGGCGTCGCTGGCGGCCTTGTCGGCGATGGCGTTCAGCGGGTCGCCGTCCACCTGGTGGGCGGGAACGTACACGAAGGTGACGTCCCGCCCCTCCAGGAGTGCGTCGATCTGCTGGATCAGCTCGCGGTTGGCCACCGGCTTGCCCGCCGCGGTCTTCCACCCGTTGCGCTTCCACGCCACCAGCCACTTCGTCGCCGCGTCGCGGGTGTACGTGCTGTCGAGGCGGACCTCCAGCGGCACGGCGGGGTCCGTGGCGAGCAGCAGCTGCTGCAGCGCGGTCAGTTCGCCGATGTTGTTGGTGCTGTGTCCGAGCGGACCGGCCTGCCAGCGCTGCGGGATCCCGGCACTGTCGGCCACCACGTAGGCCCAGGCCGCCGGCCCGGGGTTGCCCTTGGCCGCTCCGTCACAGGCGGCGATGACTCGTTCGATCATGGACCGATCATGCCAGGGCCCGGCCCGTGCGGTCCAAGACGGCGTCGGACCACCCCGCGCGGGAGAGCGTGCCCGCCCCGCCGGCCCGGAGCCCGGCCGGCGCGACCGCGCCGAAATGACGCATCGTCATATGTTCGGCACCGCAGACGGATTCAGCTGAGCCGCCCGTTGCGTGGTGCGGGGACGCGGGGCAGGACGTCCCACAGGGGCCGCCCCTCGCTCGCCCACCGGGCCAGAGCGGCCCGGTCCACCAGGAGGACGCCCTGCTCCGCGCCCCACCTCACCGAGTCGCGGGAGAACCGGCCGTTGGTGACCACCACCGCCACCTGCGCGGCGTGGACGCGCTGGAACGTCCCGGCCAGGGCGTACAGCACCCCGACCCCCACCGGCTTGCCGCCGACCGGGTCCTGTTTGTGCTTGCACTGCACCGCCCACCGCCGCCCCATCGGATCGTCCGCGAGCACGTCCACGCCCTGGTCGTTGGAGCGTCCGACCTTCTCCGCGCGGCAGCCGTCACGGGCCAGCAGGTCCCGCACCGCGTACTCGAAGCCGTCCGGACTCATGTGGTCGATGCCACCGGGGCCGCTCAACGCCATGCGCAGACCGGCGAGTCGGCGCCGCCGCTCCCGAGCCGCGACGACTCGCGCCCGCCCCACCGCGGCGGCGACCGCGCCGGCCACCGCCAGGAGCGCGACCGGCACCCACCAGTGCGTCGCCAGCCACCGCACCGCGGCGGTCACCGCACTGACCGCCACGGCTCCGACCAGCACGACCGCCGGCCACGTGCCCTCGTCGCGCCGCGCGCCCTGCCGTCCGCCACGTCGCCGGGCCGCGGGCCCGCGTCGCCTAGCCACCCGCTGCTCCCGACCTGCCGGTCCTCGCGACCCGTCCGGTTCTCAACCGAGGGCCTGGGCGACGACGCCGACGAGCCGGAGGATCGCGTCCCCCCAGGGCGTCGCGGCGATCAGGACGCCGAACACGACGCAGCTGAACGCCGTGATCCGCTCGTCGTTGCGGCTGCGGGCCTCGGTTCGCCGGGAGAGTCGGATGAGGATGATGATCCCCAGGAACACGGAGGCGCTGATCGTGTACTGCAAGGTCCACCCCGGACACTCGGTTCGCTGTGCGTGAGACCCCGGTGACACGGGGTCAGGACTGTCCGGCAGAGCATGCCAGAGGCGCGCCCGGGCCGAGGTGGGTTTCGAAGAATTTCAGCCGCACCCGAACAAGTCCCCGCCGGTCCTGTGCGCTCTCACTCCGGACGGGCAGGCCGCCGCCCGATCCTGGCCGACCGGCGCGAACTCCCGCGCACGCCCAGGGAGAGAGGCGCGCGTCTCCCGCCGTGCTCCTGTGTCTCGCACCCCGGTCGACCTGCCCGGCCGGTGACCTTCACCGCAGGTGGACCACCATGGTCAGCGAGTCCTCGCCCTCGTCCCGGCCGTGCAGACGGAAGCCTTCGCGGGTGTACAGCCCCACGGCGGGGTTGTCCCGCCCGACGCTCAGCGAGACGCGTTCGATGCCGGCCTCGCGGGCCGTGCGCAGCAGGCGCCGGATCAGCACGGTCCCGGTGCCCCGCGTAGACGTCGCATTCCGGGACCTTGCCGCCGCCCCGGCGGGTGTCCTTGCCGGTGGTCTCGCCGAGCGATCCGACCCGGCCGACGGCACCGGGCCCGTGGCCGCGCAGCGGGGCGGACGTCTGCAACCACCGGCTCAGCGATTCGACGGTCGGTCGATCGTCCGGATCGACGGAGATCATGATGTTGGCGACGTGGCTCACTGCGGGATTCAACCCGTTCACCCGTCGCTCCGCCACCGGGTTCCCACGCGACGGGGCGGAGGGAGGGCCCCCGGATCGCCGTGCCCGGATCGCCGTGCCCGCACCGCCGTGCCCGCCGCGTCGAGGTCGCGGTCGAAACCGACCGCCTGATCAGCCGGGAAGGCGGAGTCGGCGGTCCCCGAGGAGGGACGGGCCGGCCTGGCTGGCCACGAGCTCGCGGTACGGGACGCAGCGGGTGAGCAGTGTGGTGTGGTCCGCGGCGTCGACGACGGTCCCGCGGTTCATCATGATCACGTGGTCGGCGTGCTGGACCGTGGAGAGCCGGTGCGCGACCACCACCACGGCCCGACTACGGGCCAGTTGCTCCACGATCGTGCGGAATCGGAGCTCGTTGAGGCCGTCCAGCTGGCTGGTGGGCTCGTCGAGCAGCACGATGTCGGCGTCGGTGAGCAGCGCCCGGGCCAGTGCCAGCCGCTGGCGTTGGCCGCCGGAGAGGTCGGACTCGCGGCCCAGCACGGTGTCGAGGCCCTGCGGGAGCCGCGCGACGTCCTCGGCCAGGCCGACGGCGGCCAGCGCCTCGGCCAGCTCGCCGTCCCCCGCCGACCCGGCCCGGCCGAGCTGGAGGTTCTCCCTCGCGCTGGCCTCGACCAGGGTGAACGCCTGGTCCACGTAGGCGATCCGGGCGCGCAGCGCTCCCAGGGGCCAGCTCCGGACGTCGTGGCCGAGGACGCTCACCGAGCCGGCGGAGGGCCGGACGAACCGGCCGACGAGCGCGAGGGCGGTGCTCTTCCCGGCGCCCGACGGGCCGACGACGGCCGTCAGACCGGTGCGCGGGATGCCGAAGGACACGGCGTGCAGGGCGGCGTCGTCCGACCCGGCATGGGTGTAGGACACGGAGCGGAAGACGACCGCCGGGGCATCGGGGGACGGGGTGGGGGTGGTCCGGTCGGCGTCGTCCGGGTCGGCCTCCGGCGGTACCGCGAGCAGTTCGTTGCAGCGGTCCCGGGCGGCCAGCCCGGCCTGCAGCCGCCCGAAGCCGGTCGCGAGCGTGTTCACGGCCGGGACGGTCTGGAGCAGGTAGAGCAGGAACGCGGCGAACGCCGCCACCTGGAGGTCGCCGGCCGCCAGCCGGGCGCCGCCGGTGAGGATCACCGCGATCATCGCGAACTGGTTGCCGAGCGTCAGCACCGCGGGCACCAGGGCGCCCAGCCTGGCCCCCGTCAGCGAGACCGCGCGGAGCTTCTCGGCGTCCTCGGCGAGGAACCGGTCGGCCACCGGTTCGGCCCGGTACGCCTTGATGGTGGTGAGGGCCTCCAGGTTGGCCGTGAAGCGCTGGGCGATCTGCCCCACCGCGTCCTGCTGCCCGGTGACGTTGGACTTCATCCGGCGGAGGATCAGCAGCACCAGGACGGTCAGGACGACGAGGGCGGCGACGGTGACCGCGGTGAGCACCCAGTCGATCCACACCATGACGACGAGGGTCGCGGCGACGCTGAGCGCGGCCAGCGGCAGCTGGGTCGCCACCTCCACCACCTGACGCAGGAGTTGTGCGTCGGAGGTGACCCGTGCGGCGAGGTCGCCGGTGCCCCGGGCCCGTACGACGGCCAGCGGAAGCCGCAGCGCGTGCGCCATGAGGGCGGTCCGGAGACGGTACGTCATCCGCTCGCCGATCCGGGCCAGTTGGAGACCCGAGAGGGCCTGGGCCACGGCCCCGCCGAGGGCGGCCGCACCCATCATCAGCAGTCCGGGGGCGAGGGACCGGTGGGCGGAGAAGTCGCCGACGATCTTCCGGACCAGCAGGGGGAGGGCGATTCCCGCCGCGGTGGCCACCACGGCGAGCAGCAGGGCGACGGCGAGCCGGACGGGCTGGGCGGCGAGTTCGCGGCGCAGCCGGACCACCGGTGAGGCGAGGGCGGGGGCGTTTGCGGGCTGTTCGGCCACGGAACACCTCTCTGCTGGGGCCGGCGGTGGGCGTCCGGGAGGTCGGCCCGGAGGAGCTCGGTGCGGGCGGGTTCCGCGCGCACGTGCTCCGTGCGGACGGGCCGGGCCGCAGCGGTGACCGCTGCGGCCCGGCGACCGACCGGGTGTCCGAGGACTACCGGCCGATCTCCCCGTACGGACCGCCCCGGCGGGCGGCGGTACGGATCAGAGACAGAGGAGCGTGCTGACCGTGCTGGTGCCGCAGTTCAGGACGCTCAGCGAGCTGGTGCTCGCGAGGGTGTCGTCGATCTGCGCCGCCTCGGTCTCGGGCAGCTCCAGGGTCTGGAGGTCGAGGATCGCCATGACGTTCTCCTTCGCTCGTGCGGTGCATCACCCGACCGGACGGCCGGGAGTCGGTGGGGGCGCGGGATCCGCGCCCGGGGTCGGCGGGCCGGTGGGCCCGCCGACGGGGGTGGGGTCAGCGGGGGGCGGCAGGGCGCCGGCGCGGGGGCGCGGTGCCGGGTGCCCCGGTGAACGGGAGGAACGGGGTGCCCGCCAGGGCCGTGCCGAGGGCCAGCAGCACGCCGGCGGAGCCGGTCGCGAGGTCCGTCGAGAGGCGCAGCAACTGGTCGCCGGGGAAGGCGAGCCGTCCTCGGTAGGGGATCCGGTGGAGGGCCAGCAGGGCACGTTGGCGGTCCAGCAGCGCGGTGCGGTCCGCCGAATCGGTGGCACCGGCGGTGTCGGGGGCGCCCGCCGTACCGGCGTCACCCGTCGCACCGGCCGCGCCGTTCCCGCCGCCCGCTCGCCCGCCGGTGCGGGCGAGGTAGCCGAGCAGCCCGGCCCGTCCGTTGAACAGACCGGCCTGGATGACGAACTCGGGCTCGGCGGCCCGCAGGATCGCCGCCTCCCGCTCCGCCAGGACGCAGTCCGGCCGGTGGGCGAGCAGTGCGTCCAGCACGAGGCCGATCCCGGCGCTGCCGGTCTCGATGTAGGGCAGGACCCGGCGGCCGTCGACCACCTGGAGCGTCCCGTCACTCACCTCGACGCACCGTTCGAGGTCCAGCCCCAGGAGCGTCTCGGCCTGGTCGAGCAGTGAGTGGTCCCCGGTGTGTTCGTGGAGCCGGACGAGGGCGAGCGCGGCTCCCGAGGCACCGGCCAGGAGCCCGGAGCGGCGCTTGGCGTCGCCGTTCCCGGCCTTCTCCCACGCCCCGGCGGCGGACCGGGCGACGTCGAGTGCCTCGTCCAGCATCCGGCCGTCGCCGGTGGCGAGCGCGAAGTGGAGCAGGGTGAGCGCGATGCCGGGGCCACCGGTGGCCAGGCCCGGTGATTGTTCGCCGTCCACGGCCCCGGGGAGGCGGCGCAGCAGACCCAGTGCCTGCTGGTGCTCGCCGAGCAGGTCCAGGACGTAGGCCACGCCGTGGCCGCCGTGGTAGAGGCCGGCCGGGAGGCTTCGGCTGCGGGCGGCGTCCGCCAGCCAGTCGACGTGTCCGGGGTCGACGGCGGCGCCGGTCGTGTGCAGGGCGTAGAGCACGCCGGCCGCGCCGTGGGCCAGGCCGAGTCCGCCGTGCGTGAACTGGGCGATGTCGCCGGGGAAGAGCCGGTCGGTCCGTTCGGGGGTGGCCGTCGCGGCGATGCCGGCGGCCAGCGAGTCCCTGATCGCGGGCCAGTCGGCGACCGGCTGCTCCAGCAGCGCGCGGGTCTCGGCGTGTCCGTGGCTCAGTTCGGGGCGGAGCGTGCGGCCGTCGTCCGGTGAGGAGCCGAGGTAGCGGCGGATGTCGTCGGTGTAGCCGGGAGGTACCGGGAAGCGGCGCTCGACGGCGTCCGCGAGCTGGCCGGCCTTGCCAGGGTCGAGGGCGGTGAGCTGGACCAGGGGGTAGAAGAGCCAGAGGCGGATCGCCGCCAGCCCGTACCGGTCGATGTCCGTCCCGGTGTGGCCGGGCGGGGCGGTGAACCCTGCTGCCCCGAGTGCGGGACGGAGGAAGTCGTCGACGGTGCTGGCGAGTTCGAAGTCGATGAAGCAGAGCTCGCCGTCCGGACGGACGATCAGGTTGTGCGGGTGGAGGTCCCCGAAGACGACACCGCGGGCGTGGATCCCCGCCAGGGCGCGTTCCACCTGACCGACGACCGCGACGGCGTCCCGGGTGTACTCGGCGACGGCGCTCTCGTCGGCGTCCGGGTGGATGAGCGGGTAGCGGGCCGTGAGCCATGCGCTGAGCGACTGCCCGGCCACGTACTCCTGGACCAGGAACTCGTGCTCCCAGGCGGTGAGGAGGCCGTGTTCGGCCGGGACTCCGGGGACTCCCGACAGACGGCGGAGGACGGCGTGCTCGTTGCGCAGCCGGGTCACCGCGTCGACGCCGCGTTGGTCGAGGCCGGCGAACGGGCGGGCCTCCTTCAGTACGACGGGCGGCCCGTCCTTCCCGTCGCGGGCCAGGTAGACGCCGCCGGCGTTGGAGAAGTGCAGGACGCGTTCCACCGTGTACGGCAGTCCGGTGTCCTGCGGCGCGGCGCGCTCGGCGACGGCCGGGGCGATGCACGCCGGGACGGGCGCCCAGGAGGGGACGGAGAAACCGGCGCCGCGGACGTCGGGGACGAGCCGGCCGTCCGGTCCGACGAGGGCCAGCACCCGCTCGCCGGCCTCGTTGCGGCAGTGGCGTTCGGCGAACCCGCCGTACCTCAGGTAGAGCGGGCCGTCCTTCCAGCGCAGGTCGCTGAGGATGTACGGGCCCTTGCGGCCGGCCAGCAGCTCGCCGAGACCGTCGAGACATCGCTCCAGCTCCGCGTCGTCCACCGGGTACAGCGTGCAGAACTTGCCGCTGGAACCGCGCGGCGCGTACTTGGAGTTCTGCACCTGGAGGATCGGCAGCCCGCGCAGGAACTTGAAGGTCACGCCCTCCCGGAGGCAGTAGGAGAAGACGGTCTCCAGCACCTCCTCCGCGGTCTCGATGCACGAGGAGACGTGGATCTTCCAGCCCTGGTCGGGGATCCGGACACCGACGGGACGCACGACGGCCCACATCTCCAGCTCGCCGAGCTCCCAGCCGTCGGGCAGCGGCCGGGTGACGGCGGCGAACTCCTCGTGCGCTCCCCAGCGCCGGGGCGAGTCGTAGAAGAGCGGGTCGGCGTAGGCGTAGGCCTCGTACCGGTTGTCCAACGGAACCCTCCTCGTGGCGGGGGTCTGGTCGGTGCAGGGTTCGGTGCAGGGTTCGGTGCAGGCGGGAAGAGAGCGCGGCGGAGCGGGGGGTGGTGGAGCGGGGGCGTGGAAGGCGTGGTGCGGGACGACGGTGAAACCGTGCCCGCCCCGGCCGTCGGGGAGGTGCCGGCCGAATGCCTCGGGTATCGAAATCTTGTATGGCGATACGGCCATCCGAATAGTGGGTCCGCCGGGGAATCTCCGCAACGGCGCACGTTCTGCCCGGACTGCCGGTTCTGCGCACCCGGATTGCGCCGGTGACATTCCGAGAGCGGGGCGCGCGGCCACGCGCCGGCTGCTGCCGTTCGGAGTCGTCCGCCGCCGGTGGCGGCCTCGGGGTCGGCCGGAGCGGTCCGCCCCGGCCCTTCGGCTGTACGGCCGACCACCTGGAGGGATGGCCCCTCCGGGCTCCGCCGACCGGCGTGGGCACGCGCGCCTCGCGGCTGCCGGCTCCGGCGCACGCCCGGCGGAGGACAGGGTTTCGGCGTCCGTGGACCACCCGGGAAGGGGGTTCGGATTCTGTCGAAATGCCGAACAGAATCATCCGTTCCGCATTTCAGTTCTATTTCGACAGTATTTCTAGGATTCGGAAAATTCGTTTCTGCATGTCCTGGCTGCCTCGGACGGGATCGGTCCGCCGGAACCCGTCCGGCCCCAGAGGCACCTCCGGCCCGTCGGGCACCGATGAGCACGCCGGCCGTCGGGGTCGAGGCCGCACGAGCCACCCGCGTCGGTTCGTCGGTGTGCGACCGCCTGACGGCGCGGCGGGCCCGTGTGCGGCGGTCCGCGGCGGGCAGACGAGCGAGGCGCATCCACCCGCGCCGGCAGCACGCGGTGGCGGGGCGCCCGGGCCGCCCGCGCGGTGCGCGCGACGGGACTTGAGGAGAGCAGCCGTACGAGGAAGGAGGGACCATGCCGGCCTTGACCCACCGACACCGCGGCGACCGGGGCCCGTTCGGGTTGCGTCGCCGCCACCCGGCGCCCGGCGCCCGACGGGCGCCCCGCCACGGATCCGATCGGCACGTCCCGCAGCCCGGGCACGGGGTGCTGCGGCACGCCGGCCGGTTGCTGCTCGGCGACGAACTGTTCGACCGGGCGGCGGCCCTCACCTACTACGGGGTGCTGGCGCTCTTCCCCGGTCTGCTGCTGCTGACCGGCCTGCTCGGCCTCGCCGGGCCCTCGCCCGGAGGGCAGGTGATGGACGGCCTGCGCCGGCTGGCGCCCGGCCCGGCCGGCGACGTCCTGCGGGACGGCGTCGGGCAGGTGCAGCAGAACTCCGGTGCGGGCGGGGCGTTCGCGGTACTGGGGGCGGTCGGGGCCCTCTGGTCGGCCTCCGGCTACGTCGGCGCGTTCATCCGATCGGCCAACGCCGTCCACGGGGTCCGCGAGCGCCGCCCGCTGTGGCGGCTGGCACCGGTACGGCTGGCGCTGACCGCCGTGCTGGTGGTGCTGCTGGCGGCGGGGGTGACGATCGTGGTCCTCACCGGACCGATCGCCGAGCAGGCCGGCCGGGCGCTCGGGGTCGGGGACTTCGGCCTCACCGTCTGGTCGTTCGCCAAGTGGCCGGGGCTGGTGCTGCTGGTCACCCTGACGGTCGCGGTGCTCTACCGGGCGGCCCCCGACCTCCCCTCCCGCGAACCGCGCCTGATCTCCCCGGGCAGCGCGCTGGCGGTCGCGCTCTGGCTGGCCGCCTCGGGCGGCTTCGCGCTCTTCGCCGCGTACGTCGACACGTTCGGGCGGATGTACGGGGCCCTGGCCGGGGTGATGGTGTTCCTGGTCTGGCTCTGGCTCACCAACCTGGCGGTCCTGCTGGGCCTGGAACTCGACGCCGGGCTCGCCCGCCGGCGGACGGCCGCGGCGTCCGGGCCCGCCGTGTCCAGGGCAGCTGTGGCCGGGCCCGCCGCCGGGCGGGACGCGGTCTAACTCCGCCCCGGCCGCTCCCGCTCCTGATCCCGGGTCCGCTCCTGATCCCGGTTCCGGTCCTGATCCCGGTTCCGGCCCTGATCGCCGCCCGCCGGCTCGGACGGGGTCGGCCGCTGCGCGGGCACCTCGGCGTGGCCGCGGGCCGGGACCGCATCGGGAGGGAACGGGGCCGTCTCGTCCGGGAAGGACCCGGCCACCGCCTCGGTCCGGGCGACGGTGACCCGCGGAAGCGCGTAGGGGTGCCGGTCGCGCAGGAACGCGACCAGGTGCTCGCGGACCGCGCAGCGCAGCTCGAAGGCGCGGTCGGCGTCGGCCGCGGTCATCAGGGCCCGGACCACGATGGTGCTGGGGGTGGTGTCGACCACCTGGAGCGCCCGGCCGGTGCCGTCCCACCGCTCGTCGCCCGCCAGCAGCTTCTCGAACTCGGCGCGCAGCTCCTCGACCGGTGTGCGGTGGTCGAGGTGCAGCAGGACGGTGCCGGTGATCCCCGGGTCCCGCCGGGACCAGTTCTCGAACGGCTTGCCGGCGAAGTACGAGACCGGCATCACGATCCGCCGCTGGTCCCAGGTGGCGATCACCACGGCGGTGAGGGTGATCTCCTCGACCGTGCCCCACTCGCCGGCCACCACCACGACGTCGCCGATCCGCACCATGTCGCCGAAGGCCAGCTGGATCCCGGCGAACAGGTTGGCCAGCGAGGACTGCGCCGCGACGCCCGCCACGAGGCCGAGCAGACCCGCCGAGGCGAGCAGGCTGGCGCCGACCGCGCGCACCGCCGGAAACGTCATCAGGGCGGCGGCCAGGGTGAGCACCGCGATCGCCACGTCCGAGATCCGGCCGACCAGGTCGACCTGGGTCCTGACCCTGCGTACCCGCCCGGGGTCCCGCCGTCCGGCGGCGTACTTGGTCAGCGCGGACTCGATGAACAGCGACACCGTCCGCGCGGTGAGCCAGCCCGCACTGACCAGCACCGCCAGCAGGAGCGCGTGCCGGACCGGCGGCCGGATGCCCGGGCCGAGTCCGGCGGCCGGCTCGCAGCCGAGCAGCAACGCCGCCGTGGCCGTCGCCAGCACGGGTATCCGGCAGCGGCGCAGCACGTGCCACCGTCGGGCGCCGGGCCGGGCGGCGGACAACCGGCCGACGGCCAGCTGCAGCACCCGGTCCACGGCGAAGACGGCGGCCGGCACTGCGGCCGCCACCAGCAGCGGGCGAAGGACGGTCCAGATCGGCATGTGGGTCTCTCCTCCGGTCGTGATCGGGGTCCGGATACGCGTCGAGGCCCCGGGGGGAGAGCCGGGGCCTCGACGCCGGGCGCCGCGGACGGGGCGGCGCTGTCCGTCGCCTTCCCGCTGAGGGTTGTTCAAACATCCTCCCGGCACCTGACCGGCCGGGCACCCCGGAGAGGCCCCTTCCGGGCGCGCCCCCGGGGCGGGCTGACACGATGACCGCATGGATGACGTGGACCTGGGCGGATTCGTCGTGCGCCGTGTGAGGGAGTCGGAGGCGGATGCGCTGGCGGGGATCGACACGGTCGCGGCCGGAGGCGACGACGAGCGGCGGGAGAGCATCCGGAGGTGGTGCCGGGAGGGCCTCGCGGTGGTGGCGCAGGGGCCGTCCGGCCTGCTGGGCTACTGCGTGGTCGAGTACACGTTCTTCGGGCACGGCTTCGTCACGATGCTGATGGTGTCCTCCGCCGCGCGCGGCGGAGGCGTCGGCCGTGGCCTGCTCGACGCCGCGGCGCACGCGTGCGCGACCCCGAAGCTGTTCACCTCGACGAACGTCTCCAATCAGCCGATGCAGCGGCTGCTCCGACGGGCCGGGTGGAGTCCGGTCGGCCTTCTGCACGGCCTCGACGACGGCGACCCCGAGCTGTTCTACCTCCTGCCGGTGGCCGGAACGAACTCTGTACCCGTGACCTGACCTGACCCGGCGCCGGCCGACGCGCGGCAGGGGCCCTCCACCCGACCCGAACGGTGACTCGGAGTGTCCGGCCGGTCGCCGGGCGGCGGGAGCGGAGGCATGTCTGCGGACCGGAGCGAGGGCGAGCGGTGAGTTCTTCCTGCCCGTGAGCGACGTGATCGTCACCTGACGACGTGGCGGACACGGGTCCGGCCCCGGCGGAGCTTCGCCGGGGCCAGGTCTCTCCGTGTCTCCAGGGCTACCGTGTCGCAGGCTCGGTGACGGATGCCGCGCAGAAGCGAGACCCGCGGCGCCCGGGCGCCGATGGGTCGGCGGCCAGCACTGACGAGAAGATCTTCAGCGTCGACCCCCCTAAATGACGGTCGCTCACCAGCCGGAGCCGAAGAATTTTCGGTCTCGGTGCCGGCTTCCCTGCCGGTTTCCGTGCCGGTTTCCGTGCCCCGGGTCAGCCCGGCAGGTGCGGCAGGTGCGGCAGGTGCGGCAGGTGCGGCAGGTGCGGCAGGTGCGGCATACGGGGCAGCAGGGCCTCGGGCCGGATCGGCAGTTCGCGGACGCGGACGCCGCACGCGTGGCGGACGGCGTTGACGACGGCGGCGGCCGTGCCGACGATGCCGAGCTCGCCGATGCCCTTGGCCCCCATCGGGTTCAGGTGTTCGTCGTGCTCGTCCAGCCAGAACGCCTCGACGACGGGGACGTCGGCGTTGACGGCGACATGGTAGGAGGCCAGGTCCCGTTCGGCGTGGTCACCGAACCCCGGGTCCAGGGTGCTGTGTTCGAGCAGGGCCATCGACGCGCCCATGATCATCGCGCCGGTGAACTGGGAGCGGGCGGTGCGGGTGTTCAGGATCCGGCCGGCGGCGAAGACGCCGAGCAGCCGGCGCAGCCGCACCTCGCCGGTGTCGGCGTCCACCTCGACCTCGGCGAACTGGGCGCCGAAGGCGTGCCGGGCGAAGGTACCGCCCGCCGCGACCGCGTCGGTGGTGTCGGCACGATGGCGGAGCCCCTCGGAGGGGAGGGGCGTACCGCCCCGGTCGGTGAGCGCGCGGCGCAGCCCGGTGCAGGCGTCGTGGACGGCCCACCCCCAGGAGGCGGTGCCGGCCGAGCCGCCCGCGAGCGGCGCAGGCGGCAGGTCGCTGCGGCCGATCTCCACGGCCACCCGGTCCGGGGGGACGGCCAGGGTCTCGGCGGCGACGGCGGCGAGCACGGTGCGGGCACCCGTGCCGATGTCGGTGGCGTTGACGCGCACGAGGAAGGTGCCGTCCGGGCGGGCGAGGACCTCGGCGGTGGAGGGCGCGATCAGCACCGGGTAGGTGGCGGCCGCGACCCCGCTGCCCAGCAGCCGGCGCCCCTCGCGGCGCGGGCCGTCCGCGTGTCGGCGGGACCAGTCGAAGCGGCGGGCGCCCTCGCGCAGGCACTCCACCAGGTGGCGGCTGCTGAAGGGGCGGTCGCTGTCCGGCTCGACGGCCGGTTCGTTGCGGATCCGCAGCTCGACCGGGTCCAGCCCGCAGGTCTCGGCCAGCTCGTCCATCGCGCACTCCAACGCGAACATGCCCGGGGCCTCGCCGGGCGCCCGCATCCAGGACGGGGTGGGTACGTCCTGGCGCACCACCCGGTGGACGGTCCGGCTGTTCGGGGAGTGGTACATCACCCGGGCCGGGACGGCGGCCTGCTCGACGAACTCCCGCACGGTCGAGGAGCGGGTCGTCACCTCGTGGGCCAGCGCGGTGATCCTGCCGTCGTCGTCGGCGCCCAGCCGGACCCGGTGGACGGTGGGCGCGCGGTATCCGGTGAGGGCGGGCAGCTGGTCCCGGGGCAGCGCGAGCCGTACCGGGCGGTCGACCCGGCGGGCGGCCATCGTCGCCAGCACGGCGTGCGGCCGGGTGGTGCCCTTCGAGCCGAAGCCGCCGCCGACGTGTTCGCTGATCACCAGGACGTCGGTGACGGCCAGGCCGAACAGCGTGGCGAGGGTCGTCCGGACCTGGTTGGTGCCCTGGCTGGAGTCGTGCACGGTCAGGCGTTCGCCGTCCCACTGCGCGGTGGCGGTGTGCGGCTCCATCGGGTGGTTGTGCAGCGGACCGATCCGGTAGGTGCGGTCGATCCGGACGGCCGCCTGACCGTGGGCGGTGTCGAAGTCGCCGCGCTCGCGGACGGCCGGGTGGCCGCCGTTGGCCTGGGCCGGGGTGTAGAGGCCCTGGTGGTGGTCGGTCAGGACGACGTCGAACGGCTCCGGCCGGTAGACGCACTCGACGGCGGCGGCGCCGGCCCGGGCGTCCTCGGGAGTCTCGGCGACGACCAGGGCGACGATCTGGCCGCGGTGGGCGATCCGCGGGGACTGCAGGACGGCGAGCGTCGGATCGCCGTCGTCGGGGAGAGCGAGCGCGGGCGCGTCGTGGTGGGTGAGTACCGCGAGCACGCCGGGGACGGCGAGTGCGGCCTCGGTCCGTACGGCGGCGAGGTCGCCGCGGGCGATCGTGGCGGGCACCGGCCAGGCGTGGGCGAGGCCGTCCGGATGGTGGTCGCCGGCGTAGCGGGCGGTGCCGGTGACCTTGGCCCAGCCTTCGAGGCGGGCGAGGTCCGCCCGGTCGGTGATCATCTGTCCTCCTGGACTTCGTCGGTCGGCGCGCTCGGGGCGGACGTTGCGGCCTGCACCGCCAGCGCGGTCAGTTCGGTGACGGCCAGCCGGTGGGCCAGCGGCACCTTGAACGCGTTGTCGCGCAGCGGGCGGGCGGTGGTCAGCTCGGCGTCCATGGCGCGGGCGAACGCCTCCTCGGTGGCCGGGCCCCCGGCGAGCGCGGCCTCGGCGGTGAGGGCCCGCCAGGGCTTGGGCGCCAGTCCGCCGAAGGCCAGCCGGACGCCGGCGACCCGGTCGTGGCGCACCGTCAGCAGGACGGCCAGGGAGACGGTCGCGAACGCGAAGGAGGCGCGTTCGCGGACCTTGCGGTAGCCGCCCGTCGCGCCGGCCGGCGGCGCGGGCAGCTCGACGGCGGTGATCAGCTCCGCCGGTGCGAGCTCGGTGTCGCGGTCGGGCGTGTCGCCGGGCAGCCGGTGGAACGCGGTGAGCGGGAGCGCGCGGTCGCCGCCCGGTCCGGTGAGGTGCACCACGGCGTCCAGCGCGACCAGGGCGACCGCGAGGTCGGAGGGGTGGGAGGCCACGCAGTGCGCGGAGGTGCCGAGCACGGCGAGATCGCGGTGGACGCCGTCGAGCGCGGGGCAACCCGAGCCGGGAAGACGCTTGTTGCAGGGTTTGGTGACGTCCTGGAAGTAGAGGCAGCGGGTGCGTTGGAGGAGGTTGCCGCCGGTGGTGGCCGCGTTGCGCAGCTGGCCGCTCGCCCCCGCCAGGACGGCCCCGGAGAGGAGCGGGTAGCGGTCGCGGACCAGGGGGTGCGCGGCGAGGTCGCTGTTGCGGACGGTGGCGCCGATCCGCAGGCCGCCGTCCGCCGTCTTCTCGATCCGGTCGAGCGGCAGGCGGGCGATGTCCACCAGCAGGGCGGGCCGTTCCACACCGAGCTTCATCAGGTCGACCAGGTTGGTTCCGCCGGCCAGTGCCCGGGCCTGCGGGTGGGCGGCCAGCAGGGCGACGGCCGACGCCACGTCGGCCGGGCGGTGGTATCCGAGCGGCCTCATCCGGCGACCCGCGATCCCGCGCCGGCCCCGGCCGGCCGCCCGCCGGCGCCCTGCCCGCCGGCCGCTCCCGCGGCGGCGTCCCGCAGCACCCGGCAGACGGCCCGCACGATGCCGGGGTAGGCGCCGCAACGGCAGAGGTTGCCGCTGAGCAGCTCGCGGACGGCCGCTTCGTCGAGCCGCTCCGCCGCGGCGGCCGTCTCGTCGAGCAGGCCCGCGGCCGAGCAGAGCTGGCCCGGTGTGCAGAAGCCGCACTGGAACGCGTCCTCCTCGACGAACGCGCGTTGCAGCGGGTGCGGCCCGTCCGGCCCGGCGAGCCCCTCCACGGTCCGGACGGCCGCGCCGTCCTGGGCGACGGCGAGCAGCAGACAGCTGTTGAACCGGCGCCCGTCCAGCAGCACCGTGCAGGCCCCGCACTGGCCGTGGTCGCACCCCTTCTTCGCGCCGGTCAGACCGAGCCGGTCCCGCAGCGTGTCCAGCAGGGTGCTCCGGTGGTCCACCGTGAGCGTGTGCGGGTGGCCGTTGACGGTCAGCGTGATCGTGCTCGCGGTCGGCACGGTTTCGGTGGGATCCATGAGGCCAGGCATTCCACCGGGGTCGCGTCCGGACACGCCGCCGCCGCGCAGACCACCGAAACGCCGCACCGTGCCGCGTCGAGGGGGGAGCGGTGCCGCAGGCGGGCGCGCCTCTCGCCGTGCTCGCTCACCGGACGGCGTCCTGCGGGGAACCCGTTCCGTGATCGACCTCTCGGTAGGCTGGTCGGATGACCGATGGACTTCCTCCCGGTGGCGTCGGGATCACCGAGGCCGAGGCCGGGGCCAGATGGGCGAACGCCTGGACGCCCGCCGAGGTCGCGGCCCGGCTCGCAGGCGTCTCGGCTCCCTGGTGCGTTGCCGGGGGATGGGCCGTCGACCTGTTCAGGGGCGAGCGGACCCGGCGGCACGACGACCTGGAGATCGCGGTCCCGGCCGCGCGGTTCCCCGAGATCCGGGCCCGGTTCGACGCGTTCGCCTTCGACGTCGTCGCGTCCGGCCGTCTCTGGGAGCTCACGCCGGAGGTGGCGGGACTGTCCCACCAGACCTGGCTGCGCGACCCGGCGACCGGGGACTTCCTGGTGGACGTCTTCCGCGAGCCGCACGACGGACCGACCTGGATCTGCCGGCGCGACCCCTCGATCCGCCTGCCGTACACCGCCGTCGTCCGCCGGACGGTGGACGGCATCCCGTACCTCGCGCCGGAACTGGCGCTGCTGTTCAAGGCCAAGGCCGCCCGCCCCAAGGACCGGCACGACTTCGCCGGCGCGCTCCCCCTGATGGACGGGGCCCAGCGGCAGACCCTGGCCGCGCTCCTCACCCGGGTGCATCCGGGACACGGCTGGCTGGCGGACCTCCCGCCGGTCGACGGCCCCGCGCGCTGAAGACCCCGCACACGGACGGCTCCGGTTCGCCGTGCAGCGTCACCGGCGCCCCCGGGTGCGGCGGGCGTAGTCGACGGTGACGGCGGCGAGGAGCGGGCCCCAGGCGACCAGGGGGAGGTAGCAGAGGGTCATCACCAGACCGGCGAGGCCCTGCGGGGCGTCGGGGCTGCCCATGTTGTCGGTGCTGTTCCAGCAGAGGACACCGAGGACGCCCGCGGCCGTCAGGACCAGTGCGCCCAGGGCGGCCGGGACGACCGCGGCGAGGGGGCGGACCGGGCGCCCGCCGATCAGGGGCATCCAGCGGGGGACCACCCGCCCCCAGGGGCGGACCAGGCCGAGGGTGAGGAAGGCCAGGACCTCGGCGAGCGTACTCAGGGTCAGCATGTAGACGGTGCCCCAGCCGGGGACGTTCTGGTGGAGGAAGGCGAGCGCCTCACCGGAGAAGCCCATCGTCGCGCCGAAGGCGAAGGCGATCCGCCAGAGTCCGGACGGCACGGTGGCCCAGACGGCCGCCCTGGCGGCGAGTTCGGCCCAGCGGGGGGCGGGGGCTTCGGCCGGGACGCCGGCCGGATGGAACGAGGACCGGACGGCGCCGTGGCCGGACGGCCGGGCCTGCCGGGCCGGGGTCCGGGTGGACCGGGCGGACCGGGCGGACTCTGCAGACCGGAAGGACTGCCTGGTGTCGATCATGGGACTGGCTCCTCTTCCCGGCGGCCCGGTCGGCCGCTGCGATGCCTCAAGACTGCTGGTCGGGCGGGGTGGCGCGGCAGATGCCGATCGGGCTGTTCCGGGAGGTCCGGCCCGGGCCCGTATGTGCCGATCGGCAGGGGTGGCCGGGCCCGAAGATCCGTAAGGTGGGGGCATGGGGGCGGAAGAATGATCGGACGAACGCTGGCGGCTCTCGCCGTACCGGGCGTGGCGGTGCTCGCTCTGACGGTGCGACGACGGCACGGGCCGGCGACTCCGGCGGGTGCGGCGAGTGCGGCGGTGACCGCGGCGGTGGCTGCCGCGGTGTCGCTGGCGGTCACCGCCGCGACCGCGCTCCTCGGTCGGTGGGAGGAGGCGGACCGGATACCCGCCCTGGCGGCGCTGGCCGAACTGGCCGCGCTGATCCTGCTGGTGGTCCTCGCGCTGCGCCACTCCCGGCGCCGGCCCGGATCGGTGTCGGTCGCGGCCGTCGGCCTGGCGGTGGCACTCTGGCCGTCCCGGTTCGAGGGGGCCGACGCGGCGGCCGACCCGCTGACCCTCACCGGGTTCGGCGCGGTCCTCGTCGTCCCGGCGGCGCTCGCCGGGCTGTACCTGCGCGGCCTGGACGACACCCGGCGCCGTTCGGTGGAGACCGCCCGCCGGGCCCAGCGGATCGAACTCGCGCACGACCTGCACGACTTCGTGGCGCACGACGTCAGCGGCATGGTCGCGCTGGCCCAGGCCGGCACGGTCCTGGCGGCCGCCGACCCGGTCGGCGCGGCGGCGCTCTTCGAGCGGATCGAGAAGGCCGGGCAACAGGCGCTCGGTGCCCTGGACCGGACGGTCGACCTGTTGCGGACACCGTGGGATCAGCCGGGAGCCGAGCGCGCACCGCAGCCCGGTCTGGAGGAACTCGCCTCCCTGGTCGACCGATTCGCGTCCTCCGGCCGTACCTCCGTGCAGCTGGAGGCCCCGGAGGAGGACACCGGGGTACCGCGTGAGGTGGCGGCGACGGCGTACCGGGTCGTCGTCGAGGCGCTGACGAACGTCCGGCGCCACGCGCCCGCCGCGCGTGCGGTCGTGGTGCGGGTCCTCCGGGTCGGGGGCGGTCTGGAGGTCACGGTGGCCGACGACGGCACCGGCGGCGCGGCCAATCCGGGCCCGCGCCGGGGCGGCGGCAGCGGGCTGGCCGGACTGGCGGCCAGGGTGGAGGCGCTGGGCGGAACGCTCACCGCCGGTCGGGGTGACGGCGGTTGGCTGGTCACCGCACGTATGCCCTTGGAGGGCCGATGACCATCAGGGTTCTGCTCGCCGACGACGACGAGGCGATCCGCAGCGCGTACGCGATCATCCTCGGAGCACAGCCGGACATCGAGGTGGTCGGCGGCGCGGCCGACGGTGTGGAGGCCCTCGAACTGGCCCGGCGGCTGTGCCCGGACGTGGTGCTCGCGGACATCCGGATGCCCCGGCTGGACGGCCTGGAGCTGACCAGGCAGCTGGGCGGGGAGTTCCGGGTGGTCGTGGTGACCACCTTCGACCTGGACGAGTACGTGCACGCCGCGCTGCGGGCCGGGGCGACGGGCTTCCTGCTGAAGCGGTCGGGCCCGGCCCTGCTGGCGGAGGCGGTCCGGGCGGCGGTCGCCGGGGACACGTTGATCAGCCCGCAGATCACCGTCCGGCTGCTGAAGCAGCTCTCGCAGCCGGAGCTCCTTCCGGCGCAGCGCCACCGGGCGGTCGGTGCGGGGGTGGCGTCAACGGGGGGTGCGGAGGCGCTGACCGCCCGCGAGAGCGAGATCGCCGTGCTCGTGGCGGACGGGGCCACCAACGCGGAGATCGGTGCGGCGCTGTTCATCACGTCCGGCACGGTCAAGAACCACCTCGCCTCGATCCAGCGCAAGATCGGGGCCCGCAACCGGGTGGGGATCGCCGCCTGGGCGTGGGAGCACGCCCGTACGGTCGGCGGCTGAGGGCGGGCCCGGCACCGTGGCCACGACCGGTTGCTAGCCTGCACGGATGGGACTGGACATCACCGTGGTCATGGCCGACTGGGAGCGGCTGGCCCGGATACCGGCGGGGGAGCGCCTGGTCGTGGTGACCGACGCCGTGCACCCGTACTTCTGCTGCGAGTCGTGCGAGGACGCCGACTTCCTGCTCCGTGCGCCGGGTGAGGTGCCGGCGCTCGTCCGTGACTGGCGGACGGCGGAGCCGCGGCTGGAGGAGCTCCGCGAACCGTTCGACGCCCAGGCCCAGGCCCGGACCGAGGACGAAGCCGATGGCCGGGCGATCCGGTCCGGCCGCTTCGACGAGGCCGTCGCGCTCCTGCGCGAGTGGGGCGAGGTGGTCACGGGGGCCGGGGAGCGGGGCTGGGGCCTGATCGGACTCCCGTACTGATCACGGCCCACCGCATCAGCCCCACCCGGACTGGACCGGCCCGGCCCGGAGCGGGCACAGGGTGCCCGCTCCGGGGCGGCTTCAGGCCGAGGCCGCGGCGACGCAGAACTCGTTGCCCTCGGGGTCGGCCATCACCACGTGATGCCCGTCGAACTCCGCCAGGACGGACCCACCCGCCGTCACCAGCCGATCGGACTCCGCCTTGATCCGGGCCCACCGCTCCTCGGGGCTGCCGTGTCCCGGCACCCGGACGTCGATGTGGAGCCGGTTCTTCGCCGTCTTCGGCTCGGGGACCTTGAGGATCGTGAGGCGGGGGCCGACGCCGTCGGGATCGCAGAGCCACGCCCCGTCGTCGACGGATTCGTCCTCCGGCAGGTCGAACTGCGCGAGCCACTCCTCGCGGGTCGCGAAGGGGGCGGGTGGCGGCTCGTCGACGTAGCCCAGCGCCGTCTTCCAGAAATCGGCGAGGAGTTGTGCGTTCGCGCAATCCAGGGTCAGATCGATGGTGGCTGACATGGCAGGAGCGTACTGCGGACCTCCGACAGCCGCCGGTCGTCCGCCGGCACGCGTGAGCGCCAGGACGGGCCGACGCCCCTCGCGGCCGCCGGACGGGGCGGCCGCGAGGGGCACGACGGGTGTGACGGGCGTGGGGCCTACAGGTACACGCCGGAGACCTCGAAGGTCTGCACGGTACGGGCGTTGAAGGTGGACCAGAACCGGTTGCCGTGGAGGTAGGTGTCCTCGTAGTACCGGTAGCGCTCGCCACCGGGGTTCGTTCCGGTGGCCCACCGGCCGATCAGGGCGTTGTCCTGGCCGGGCGTGCTGAACCTGGACAGGTCGAAGTCGATCGTCTGCCCGTCTTCCCCGTAGTTCACGGCGACGATGACCAGCTTGTGGTTGACGCTGTCGTAGGCCGCGACGGCGTCGGGGTGGCCCGCGTCGATGATCGTCATACCGGGGCGGATGTGCCGCATGTACTGGGCGAGGACGTAGAACTTGGGGTTGACCGCGCCGATCACGCCGTTGGTGAGGCTGATCGCGCCGTAGTTGTTCCAGTCGAGGATCTGCCAGATGACCCAGGCCGTGGGGTGCAGCCAGCGCAGGTCGTAGTTGAGGTTCCGGGCGAGGAGCATGCCGCTGGTGTCCCCGTCGCCGTACTCGGACATCCAGATGTCCTTGTTGTCCGCCGCCACGGCCTGGTGGAGTGCGTAGCGGTCGCCGTTGTCCTCGTAACCGTGGACGTTGACCCGGCCCACGGCCGCGCGGGTGGCGGCGTCGAAGTCGGAGTTGTTGGTCCAGTTGTACACGGCGCTTCCGACGCCCCAGTCGTCGAGACCCGCCACCATCATCCAGTGCAGGCCCCGCACGTCCAGCTGGGCGCGGGTCTGCCGGACGATCTCGGCGATCTGGGGGCGGTCGTAGTGGCAACCCTCCTGCCCCTCGATCGACTCCGTCGACGCCTCCCACTTGGCCAGCGGTTCGTTGACGGGTTGAACGGAGGTGAAGTCGATGCCCCAGTGGTCGTGGGCGTACCGCGCCACCGTTGCCAGGTACGCCGCGTGACGGCCGAAGTTGCCGTCCTGCAGGTTGCAGGTGTGGCCGCTGACCGCTCCGCGCGGATCGTCGTTCTTCAGCATCCACCACATGGGCGAGTTGGTGAAGAGTTCGAACTTGTCTGCGCCCCGGTCCCGGGCCAGCCACATCATGTCGCGCTGGTTCGCGTCCGCGTTCCAGTTCCAGCTCGCCGACTGCGGGTCGTCCGAGAACCAGTCGAGCTGGTAGCCCTCGATCTTCTTGAAACCGTCCAGCGCCGGGACGGGCTTCATCGTCCTGCCGCCGATGCTGTTCGTCCCCGAGGCGCCGGCGTTGTAGCGGACCACGTTCATGCCCAGGCCGGGCACCGTCTCACCGTGGAACTGGACGGTCTTCCGGCTGAACAGCACGTCGGCCAGGTCCTCCTGCGGGCCCAGCTGGTTGGCCCACCAGGCCAACGACGTGCCCCAGCCCTCCCAGGTGCCCCAGGTGTGCGACGGATTGACCGTGGTGGTGAAGTCGGCCCTGGCGGTCCCCGCAGCCGCGACCACCGCCATCGCCCCGACCGGCACACCCACCAGTCCGCGCAGGACAGTACGACGTTCCATCAGCCCCCCAAACAGATCCCCCGCGCCGGAATCCCGACGCACGCGAACGGCACAGTACCGTACCGACACGACGACGAGGTCGGTCGGACGATCACCGCTTCCGGCCACCTCGTCCGCCGGTCTGCCGGGAGTTCCCGGAGCCCGTCGAGGCCCGGTTCCCTTCGGCGCGAGCGGACCTGATGCCGCGCCGGGAACGAACGCTGCTCCTCCGGCCGGCCCCGCACGCAGCCGGTCGGCGTCGCGCCGGGCATCGGCCGGGGAGGGCCGGTCGTTCTCGTCGACGCCTGCTCCGGGTGAGCCCCGAACGCGCGGAGGTCCGGGTGCCGGGCGGTCCCGTCCGTGCCCCCGGGTCAGCTGAACGGGCCCTGTTCGGTGAAGCGTTGCAGGGCGCGCGCGAAGATCCCGGCCTCGGCGGGGGGCCAGGTGGCGAGGGTGGCTTCGATACTGTCGGCCAGACGGCGGCGCATTTCGGCGACGGTGCGCTCGCCGTCCGGGGTGAGGGCGAGCAGGGTGGCGCGCTGGTCGTGGGGGTCGGGCTGGCGGCGGAGCAGGCCCGCTGCCTCCAGGCGGGTGGCGCGGCGGCTGACGCCGGAGCGGTCGAGGCCGATCTCGACGGCCAGGTCGGCGGCGCTGCGCGGGCCGGTGCGGCCGAGGCCGCTGAGGACGGGGTAGGTGACCTCGTCCACCGCTTCGCCGAGGTGCTCGGTGAGGCGGTGGTAGAGGGTGGTGCGGGTGCCGCGTCGCAGGAGGGTGGCGAGGGCGTCCGCGACGGCGTCACCGAGACCGGCGACGGCTGCGGCGTCGGGGGTGTCGGAGGTGTCGTCGGGGGTGTCGTCGGGGGTGGTGGCAGGCCTGGGGGAGGGGGTGTCCTTCACGCCCCCTATCCTAGCGTGCGCGGCGCACGCGTTCTGGGGTACAGTCCTTCCGTAAGCGTGCGGCACGCACGCACTCCTGGTCCGTGGAAGGAACCGCCATGTCCGTCACCGCCTCGCACACCACCATCACCGCCGCCCTGACCGACCTGCTCCTGACCCCCGGCCTCGACCTCGACACCGCCGTCGACCGCCACTTCACCCCCGACTACCGCCAGCGCACCGACGGCAGTTGGGCCGACCGGGCCGCCTTCGTCGACCACATCCGCCACCTGCGCGGGGTCGTCGCCTCGGGCACCCTGGAGGTCCACGAGGAGTTCCACGCCGGCAACCTCACCGCCGACCGCCACACCGTGGACGTCGTCAAGACCGACGGCACCCGGGTCCGTATGGAGGTCTACCTCTTCGGCGAGTACGGCCCGTGCGGGCGCTTCCGGCGCATCGAGGAGACCACCCTCCTCCTCGACGGGCCCGAGGCCGAGCGGGACCTCGGCTCCGCGCGCTGAACCCCGCGCACCTGTCGCGGAGGCTGGGACCGCTCGCGCACGGACGGCAACCGGCCCCACCACCGTCGCCCCGGCTCCCCGGCCCGGCCGCCACGCTGCGTGGCCGCCGGGCGACCGAGCTGCGCGGCTCCCGTTCCGGCGGGATGGTGAGAGGGAGAGGGCGCTCGCACTCCTGTCGCGCGCCCGTACCGCAACCTCCCGGGATGCTGACATGGATCCGACCATCACCCCGGCGGACCTGGCCGCCGCCATCGACCCGGAAACGTTCGGGAACCACCTCGCGAGCATCAAGCCCGCGCACGACCACATGGGTCACCACGGCCACGCGTCCTCCGTCCGCGAGGTGGAGTTCGAAGGCCACAAGATCAAGATCGTCACCTCGTACGAGATCACCGTGGACGGCCGGCCGCTCGCGGTCGGGCTCAACGTGCACGACGACGGCTCGCTGTCCTGCCACGGCCTGCCGGCCTACCAGTTCACCTCGGCGGTGGAGACGGTCCGGACGCTGATCCGCAAGTACCCCAGGCACTTCCCGAAGGACCGGTGACATGTCCGTCGTCCGAAGGAACATCCTCACCGACGCCGCCGCGCGGGACGACTACATCGAGGGCGTCCTCGCACTCAAACAGGAGGAGAGCGGCTTCACCACCCAGCAACTCGGCGTCCCGGGGCCGGCCGTCCCCGTACACACCTACGACCAGTTCGTGATCTGGCACTGCTGGACGATGATGACCCCGATCCCACCGGGCGGGAACCCCGACGACCGCAACGCCGCCCACGCCGGGCCGATCTTCCTCCCGTGGCACCGGGTGATGCTCGGCCTGCTGGAGGCGAAGATCCAGAAGATCCTGGACAAGCCGGGCTTCGCGCTGCCCTACTGGGACTGGGCCGCCGACGGCGACCTCGGCTCGCCCACCGACGCGACCGTCTTCACCGAGCACTACCTGGGCGGGGACGGCGACCCCGTCAGCACCGGGAGGTTCGCGTTCGACCCGGCCGATCCGGCGACCTTCACCGTCCGCATCGAGAGCGACCCCGGCGGGATGCCCGTCCAGGCCGACCCGCCCCGCGGCCTGAGCCGGTTCCTCGCCGCGGACTGGCCCGCCCTGCCGACCGGCTCCGAGGTCAAGAGCACGCTCGCCTACGGGCCGCCGAGCGGCAGCGGGCCGGCGGCCCGCTACGACACCCTCGACTTCAACGTATCCTCGCGGGGCTTCCGCAACCTGCTCGAAGGCTGGATCCCGAGCGATCCCGCCCGTCCGGTCCACATGCACAACCAGGTCCACGTGTGGATCAGCGGGGACATGGCGTTCGGTACGTCCCCCAACGACCCCGCGTTCTACCTGCACCACTGCAACGTGGACCGGATCTGGGAGGGCTGGATGACGCGGTACGGCCGGATCTACTCCCCGGACATGAGCTTCCCGGCGAACAGGTTCAAGGGCGAGCGGATCGACGACCGGATCGTCTCGCCGCTCGGGGCGCACGCGACGCCGGGATCCGTGCTCGACTTCTCCGCCGTCTGCACCTATGACGTCCTGCCCTGACCGGTGGCGGCCCCGCGGCCCCGGTCCGTCCGTGGCATCGGGGCCGGTTCGCCCGCGGGTCGGCGGGTTGCCGCCGCTCGGCGGAGGGACAGGATGGACAGTGGTGCCGTCAGCGGATTCCTCGTCCGGCGGTCGTGCGCGGGCCGGCCGGGCGGGGCGGTGTGGAGGTGTGGCGATGAGCAGGGTGGAGGAGTCGATCGACGTGGACGTGCCGGTCCGCGTCGTCTATGAGCAGTGGGCGTCGTTCGAGGACTTCCCGCAGTTCATGGAGGGTGTGGAGGAGGTCAGGCAGCTGGACGACCGCCGTGCCTACTGGCGGGTGAGGATCGCCGGACTGCTTCGGGAGTTCGAGACCGAGATCGTCGAGCGGGCGCCGGACGAGCGGGTCGCCTGGCGTACCACCGGCGAAACCGTGAAGCACTCCGGCACGGTCGACTTCGAGTCGCTCGACACGAGCCGGACGCGGGTGAGGATGGTCATGGTCTTCCAGCCCAACGGGCTGGCCGAGAAGGCCGCCGACAAGCTGGGTGTGCTCGACCGGCAGGTGCGGGGAGACCTGCGTCGCTTCAAGGAGTTCATAGAGGATCACGGCGTCGAGGGTGGCCCCCGGCCGACGTCGGACAGCGCCTGACGCCCGGTCAGCGCCTGATGCCGGACCGCCGCGGGCCGGTCATGCGCGGGCCGGCCATGCGCGGTGCGGTCACGCGCGGGGCGGGCTCCGGCGGGGCGGAACGGGCGAGCCGTTCGGCCAGGGCTTCGACGAGTTCCCGGAGCTCGGCCGGGCGTTCGATGCTGAAGGGCCGGTCCGGCGAGGCGAGCGTGGCGGGCAGCCAGTCGAGCCGGTCCACGCGCAGGTCGACGCGGGACCAGCCGTCGGCCTGACGGTCCGCGTCGTCCGGGGTCGGCAGTTCCTCCACGATCGCGATGCCGGGCGGCAGCCGGGTGTGGACGTGGTCGGCCGTGGCCTGGACGTACAGGGTCACCCGATGCCGGTACGGGGCCGTGGCGAGCGACGTCAGGACGCGGTTCGCCGGGTCGGGTCCGGTGGGCGGTTCGAACGAGCCCGGCAGGGTCCGCACGTCCGTGATGCGGTCCAGCCGGAACGTCCGGTCCTGGCCGGTCGTGGGATCAGAAGCCGTCACGTACCACCTGCCCGCGTGGGCGACGAGCCCGTGGGGGTGCAGCGTGCGTTCGCTGCGGCGACCGTCCGCGGCGGTGTACCGGGCGGCGATCGGGCGGCGGTGGTTCACCGCGTCGGCGACCGGCAGCAGGACGCCGGATTCCGGGGCCGCCGCCTCCGATGGGGCGGGCCGCCCGGCCGTGGCCCGCCCGGCGGGCCGTGCGCGGGGTGGCGAGCGTGGGGCGGCGAGCGCGGTCAGAACCAGTGCAGGCAGTGCGGGGAGCGTTCGGCGCGGAAGAGGGCGTCGGCACGGGCAGCCGCGTCCGGGCGGTGGGCCCGGACGTGTCCGGCCCGCACGAGCGTACTCGGGGCGGTGCCGCCGAGGTAGACCGAGCCCAGGTCGCGCACGTCCAGGGACAGGTCGGGCTCCCGGTCCGTCGGGACGCAGACGGCCCTGCCGTCCCGGGCGGTCAGCAGGTAGCGGCCGTGCTCGCCGAGGAACGGGTCGTGGACGTCGAGGACGAGCTCGCCGTCCGCGAACCAGCCGCGCGCGGCCAGCGCACGCGGGACGTCCAGCAGCCGCACCCAGAGCCAGTCGGTGTCGCCGCTCACCTGGCCGGCGCGGAAGTCGGCGAGCTGCCAGCGCAGCGGGTGCTCGGGAGGGAAGTGCTTGAACACGACCTGGGTGACGAGGTCGTGCCCGAGCACGAACCGGGCCAGGGCCGTGTAGGCGGCGTCATCGGTGGCGACGGTCTCGTCGACCGTCAAGGTGTCGGGCTCGCCGAGCGCGTAGCTGGCGTACCCGTCCGCGACGCCGTCGGCGTTCCGGTGGACGGCGACGTGGCGCGGCGCCGCCGAGACCGGGGGCTGGCCCGCGCGCAGGGCCCACCAGCGGTGCGGCCGGGACAGTGCGCCGGGCTGGGCGCGGCGGTACCGGTCGTACACCTCCTCCAGGATCCCGCCGCACTCGGCGCGCCGCAGGAGCTCGACCGTGCCGGTGTCCGAGGCGGTACCCGAGGTGGTACCCGAGGTGTTCGCCGACGCGTCGGCCCGCCCGTGCGCCCGGGGGAGCGCGAGGGCGGCCCGGTGGCGCGGCACCGTCAGCCGCTGTGTGTAGGTGGCCGGCCCGTAGCCGAACCGGCCGTAGATCGGGGCCTCGGAGGCCAGCAGGACCGAGAGGAACTCCCCGCCTGCCCGCAACCCGGCGAGCTGATGCCGCATCATCGCGCCGAGCACGCCCTGGCGCCGGTGCGAGGGCAGGACGCCGACCGCGGTCACACCGGCGACCGGGACGAGGTGCGAACCGGGCAGGGTGAGTTCGAAGGCGTGCGTGGCGGCCGTGCCGACGGGCCGCCCGTCCTCCGCCAGGGCGAGCAGGCAGCGGTCCATGTCGATCGCCGACCACCAGAGCCCGCCGCCCTCGACCGGGGTCTCGGGGAAGCGTCCGAACGAGGCATGGACCGTGTCGACGAAGACGTCAAGGTCCTCGTCGCTCGTGGAACGAATCTCCATCGCCGCCGCCGCCTCCCCGGGATGCCGGGCACCACGAGCCGTGGTGCCCGGCCACAGTGCAGCGCCTATCCACCGCCGGGGCAAGCGAATTACGGCCTGCCCCCGGGGCTGGTCATATCATCATCTAGCGTCTAACGGGGGGAGCCCGAGCGGTCAGCCAGACCTTCAGCTCCGCGCACGCGGCTTGTCGCGCTCTTTCGGAGCCGGACCACCAAGTGAACATCCGGGTACCGGAGTCGAGATCCTCCCACCACCGGCGGGCGCTCTCGGTGAGGTGGTGACGGGCAGTCCCGTCAGTCCATCGAGCAAGCTGGGGGGTGACCGAGGAGCTCGGGGCGGGTTCGTCAATCGTGGTGGACGGCGCCGGGCGGCGGTAACGGGGAAGTCTCGTCGCCGGGCCCGGGTTCGGTTCCGGAGGCGCGGCCCGGGCGTGGGGCGAACACGTCGAGTGCGTCCAGGTCCGGCTGTCCCCCGTGGTCGCGGGCAGGGTCCTGGGCGCTTGCCCGGCCGATCTGGCCGGTTTCCTGGTCTCCCTCGACGAGGTGTGGGGCCGCGAGGCGTCACGGATTCGCGAGCAACTGGGCGAGATCCCGTCGTGGGAAGACCGCTTCGCGTGCACGGACGCGTTGCTCGCCCGCCGACTCGAAGGACGGTCGCCGGTGGACCCGGCGGTGGTGTGGGCCTGGGACCGGATCGTCGCCGGCCGGGGCCTCGTCCGGGTCGACCACCTGGCGGCCGAATACGACCAGTCCCACCTCCATCGGGACGTCATGGCGTTCACCGGCACGACCCCGGCCGCCGTGCTGGGCGAGCCGTTCCTGACGGTGGGCGACCGCGCCTGGCCGGCCGTGCAGCGCCCGTGTGGGGAGCGTGACGGATCCCCCGGGCCCGGCCGGTGCCCCGACGGGACGCGGGGGTCACTTCTCCGGTGCCGTGCAGGCGTCGGGGCGGCTGCCCGGCGGGAGGAGTCCACGTTCGGCCTCGGACAGTTCGCGGGCGGCGAGGTCGCACGCGCGTCGGCGCCAGGACTCCGGGTCCAGCGGCAGCACCTCCACGGACGAGCCCTCGGACCAGGCGAGCCGGCTGCCGTCCGCCGACCAGTCGCCCGTCGCCCCGTAGCCGGGGGAGAAGTGGTACAGCTCCGTGCCCTTGCCCACGTCCCAGAAGGTGAAGGAGTTGGCCGTGGCCACGGTGCTCAGCCGGGACGGGGTGGGGAAGCCGTTGAGCCACTGAACGCCTTGGTAGGCCAGTGTCCGCCACGTGTGCTTGTCCATGTCGCGGATCCTGAGGACCTCGTCGGTGGTGACCACGGCCAGCAGCCGGCCCGTCTGGTCGAAGGTCATCTGCCGGGGCGTGCCCTTCTCGGAGTCGAAGCTCTCGACGACCTTGCCCTCCTTGAAGTCCCAGATCTGGATCTCGTCTCCCCCCGAGCGGACGGCCGCCTGGTGGTGACCGGCGCGGGCCACACCGAAGACGGTGGAGGCCGCGGCCGACAGGTCGACCGGCTCCTGGACCGACGGCCGGTACGGCTTCCCGGCCTGCGCGCCGGACCGGAGGTCCCAACGGGACACGTAGGAGACGGCCGAGACCACGGCGTGGTCGTCGCCGTCGAACCAGACGTTGACCCAGGCCGGGGTCCGGCCCGTGCGGGGATCGACGCCCGCCGGATCGATCCCCGGGGGAGCGGGCAGCACCAGGCGGCGCACCTCGGCGAGTTCGGTGCCGGGGCCGGTGCCGGGCGGCCTCAGGTCCCAGACGAGGACACCGAGGCCGTCGGTCGTGACGGTCAGCAGCCGCCTGCCGTCGGGGCTGAACATCGGGTAGCTGCGCGCGAGTGGGGCGGAGGGGTGCAGGGCCGCGAGCTGGCGGCGTGTCTTCAGGTCCCACAGGCGCAGGGTCCTGCCGTCCGCGTCGACACTGGCGACACGGTCGTGGTCCACGTCCACGGTGCGGATCAGGCTCGTGAGCATGGCACTGTCGAAGCCGGTGGGCGCGGGCACCCGGGCGACGACGACCGTGCCGCCCGCGCTGACCGCGACCTTCATCGCGTCGGGGGGACCGGCGAGGCTCACGGCCGGCAGCGCGGTCGAGCCCGCGACGAACTCGTCCTGCTGTGCGGGGGCGGGCAGATCGAGCGTGGCGGGCAGTCCCTCCTGGAGGTCCAGCACCAGGAACCGGTACCGGCCCAGGCCGGCCCCGAACCGTTGCGCGGGGTTGAGCAGGAAGCGTCCCGTCCGGTCGAGCCGGGGCACGTACAGCGGGCAGACCAGGCCCAGTTGGCTGGTGCTGTACTGCTTCTTCACCCTCGGCTGCCCGGTCAGGTCCCAGGCCTGGAGGACTCCGTTGGCGGTGCACCGCACGAGGGTGGAGCCGTCCGCGCTGACCGTGACCTGCCCGACTTCCTGGCTGCCCCAGGTCTCCTCGTCCCGGAGGCCGCCGGACAGCTGCCAGCGCACCAGCTTGCCGTTCGCGCCGGCGGCTGCGCCCTCCGGGACGATCCGGCCGATGACGGTGGCACCGTCCGGGCCGAACCAGGCGTGCGAGGCGTTCCAGCCGGCCGGGGGTACGAGGGTGTCGCCGACCCGCGATCCCGTGGCCGTCTCCCACACCGAGACCCCTTCACCGGGGACGGCTGCGAGCAGCCGCTGCCCCGGGGCGTCGAAGCGGATGTCCGAGGCCGCCCGCGCGTTGTCGCGGGCCTGCGCGGTGTCCCGCAGCTTCACCGTCCGCCAGCTGCCGTCGGTCTGACGGGTGCCCGCCGTGACGAGACCGTAGGGGGTGGAGGTCGCGACGGTGCGGCCGTCGGCCGAGGCCGTGACCAGCCGGACGACCCCCGTTCGGATCTGTGAGAGGTGCGGCGATCCGGTGGTGAGGTCCACCCCCAGGAGGTCGCCGGAGTGGAGGCCGACGGTGACGTGCTTGCCGTCCTCGCTGATGAACGTGTCCCGGACCTCGCCCTTGCCCTCCAGCACGATCTGCTCGACGTGCCGCATGCGGACGTACTGCTCGAACAGGGCCGTCTGTGCCTCGGGGGCCGGGTCCGTGCGGTACGCGGCGGCGCTCACCAGGGCCGAGGTGGTGAGCGACACGTCGTCGAGCCGGCCCGCGAGTTGCGCGAGCTGCGGGGAGGCGGCCCGCCGCAGGTCCTCGCCGAGCTTGTCGTTGGCCCCGTAGAACATCCAGCAGAAGGTGCCGGCGACGACCAGCAGGGCGCTCAGGAGGCAGATCACCGCCTTCCTGCGCCGCTTGGCCCAGCGGGCCTGGGAGGCCTCCTCGGTGCGCCGGGCCAGGCTTGCCTCGTAGAACTCCCTCTCGGGAATCGAGAGTTCGCTCATGCGGGCCCGGACCTGGGCGACGGCGGTGTCGAGCGGTGCGCCCGTCAGGAGCTGGTCCCGGGCCTGGTCCAGCTCGCGCCAGCGGTCGAGGTCGTGGCGGAAGCCGGCGCGCCAGGTGAGGAACTCCCGGTCCTGCGCCACCTGGTGGGCCAGGGTGGGCCAGGCGCCGATGAGCGCCTCGTGGGCCAGCTCGACGGTCTGGCCGCGCTCCGGATCCCCGCCGACGACCAGGATCCGCCGCTCCGCGAGCCGACTGGCGATCCGCCACCGCCCCTCCCCGGCCTCGGCCCGGCTCAGCACCCCGCGCAGCGGCGCCTCGCCTCCCGGCATCAGCCTGACCAGCGCCGTGAGCAGCCGCATGGCCTCCTCCCGGTCGACCTCCGCGATGCCGTCCCGCCAGGCGGCCTCCGCGTGGCGGCCCAGGGCGCCGCGAACCCCGCCGATCTCCTCGTACGCGGTGAACCTCAGGCGGCCCAGGGCCCGTTCGTCCCACAGTCGCGCCAGGACGAAGCCCAGCAGGGGCAGGACACCGGGCCCGGTGCCGGCGTCGTCGAGCATCCGGGCGACCAGCCCGGGGTCGTACGAGAAGGCGGGGATGCGGGCCAGTGGCCGCAGGATCACCTCGGACATCTGGGCACGGGACATCGGCAGCAGCGGCCGGACGGCGGCCCGGTCCAGGGCCGGTCCCAGCACGGGGTGCGAGAGCGCCGCCTCCATGAAGTCGGCCCGGAGGGTGACGAGTACGCGCAGCCCCGGGGGGCGCGGCTCGGGGAAGAGCAGTCCCACGGTGAGGTCGTCCGCGCGCCGGGGGTCGGGCAGGACCGCCTCGGCCTGGTCGAGGACGACGAGAAGGCGTTGGGCGCGCTCGCCCAGCGCGAGCCGGGCGGTGACCGGCAGGCCGTGGCGGATCAGGGACTCCTCCAGGTACCGCGGCCCCGCCGGTCCGGCGCGCAGCTCCGGCCGGGCCAGCCGGGCGAGTTCCGCGGCGAGGGCGGTGCGTACGGGGATCCCGTCGGCGGCGCGCACCACGAGTACTTCGTAGCCCCGCGCACGCATCCGCGGCGCCACTCCGGCCAGGGCCAGGGAGGACTTCCCGCAGCCCGAGGGGCCGACGACGGCCACGCAGGTCCGCGGGCCGGAGTCGAGGAGGGCGGTCACGTCCGCCACCTCGCCGTCGCGGCCGAAGTACACCTCGGCGTCCGCCTCCTGATAGGTGCCCAGGCCCCGGAAGGGGGAGGCGGGGGTGAGGACGGCAGCGAGCGGCGGGACCTCCGCGATCAGGGTCTGCGTGGGGATCATGAAGCTCTGCCGGGCTCCGGATAGCTGGGCGGCCACGACCATCCCGACGACGGCCCCGGCCTGTTCGTCCCAGACGGGGCTGCCGCTGAAGCCCTTGTCCACGCTGACGCCCTGCTGGTCGGCGCCCGAGAGCTGCACCCACCCCTCGGCGGTCGCGCCGCGCAGCCGCCCGGCGTGCCACACGCCGCCGGGGGAGACGGCGGGGAATCCCGCCACCCGTACGGGGTGCTGCCACACGCTCGCAGGCGAGGCCATGGCCAGCGGGGTCGCGCCGGGGATCGGTGCCGCCAGTCGCAGGACGGCGATGTCCCCGGTGCCGTCGGCCCGCAACGGGACCCAGTACGTCACTCCCGCCCCGGCCCGGCCGGCAGCGCCGGACAGGGGCCGGTCCAGGGTCAGGGTGCCCTGCGGCTCCCGGACCTGCGTGCGCGGCAGGCCCAGGGCGTCGGCGACGACATGGGCACAGGTCACGGCCAGGTCCGGGGCCACGAGGAACCCGACGCCGCCGACCGTTCCGTCGGGGCCCGTGACGCGGACGATGGCGGAGCCCAGCGCGGCGTCCGCGTTCGCGGACCCGCTCGCGACGGTCATCCCGGCCCCTTACGGAGTGTCGAGCGGCGCCGGGGAGTTCCAGGTCAGGGTCACCGAGAAGTTGGCCTCGGTGGCGGTGCTCGCGATCACGATGTCCGCCTCGGCCGACAGGGAGACCCCGAACTCCAGCGTGATCTCGTCCGGCCGGTGGACGAGACCGCCCAGCCGGCTCACGAAGCTGTCCGCGACCGGCCGGATACCGTCCAGCATCTCCCCGAAGGAGCGCGACGCCCGCGCGACGGCGCCACCGCCGCGCCCGACCCTCGCCAGCGACTCGTCCACCTCGCGGATCTGCACGCGCAGCACCCCGTCGGTACCGTCCCCCAGTGGGACTTCGACCGTACGCACCTCGGTACCCATGCTCCGACCACCTTCCCCCGTTGTCCGGTTTCCCGGTTTCCCGGCAACTTTCCCATGACCATGGGGAGTTGCGGCAAGACCGCGAGCGATGTGCGCGGGGATGGCCGAATCGGAACCACCGGGAGGCGGACCGCGACCGTCCTCCCGCCACCGCCCACCGCCCCCCGCTCACCGCGCAGTTACCAGGGGCCGACGCGTCGACCTCGGTCGGAGCCGGGGTCGAGAACCGGCAGGTACCGTCCCACCGGGGCCGGCCCCTGGGCGCGTGGGTGCTCGGCGGGGCCTGGGTCCTCGAACCGTCCGGCTTCCCGCGCGGCCTGATTCCGGCCGGGCTGCTCCTCATCGCGGGGCGCATCGGGTGCGCCGAGCGAGGAGCCGGCCGCACCGCGGCCCGAGACCGGCAGCCCCTGGGTGCCGACCGGTGGGCGGCGTCCGCCCGGAGTCCGTCCGGCGGTCGGCGTGGCTGGGCCGGGGTGGCCGGGCCGGGGTGGCCCTCGCGACAGGGCCACCCCGAGCGGACTCAGCCCTGCTGCGCGAGCCAGTCGGTGTAGCGGGTCTCCGCGAGGCGGGCGTCGGGGCCCGGGAGGAGGGTGGCCTCCTGAAGCCGGGCGCCGAAGTAGGGGGCGGCCGGGTCCGCCACGACCGTGCGCGGGTCACCCTTGTCCGCGAGCCCCTTGCGGATGAGCTCGTCCAGCCGGAACGCCTCGGGTCCGGCCACCTCCACGATGCCGTTGACGGGGCTGCCGACGGCCGTGCGGCCCACGGCGGCGGCCACGTCGTCGGAGTGGATGGGCTGGATCCTCACGGGGGCCAGGCGCACGGTGTCGCCGTCGGTCGCCGCATCCGCGATGCCCTTCATGAACTCGAAGAACTGCGTCGCGTGGACGATGGAGTACGGGACCCCACCGGCTGTGATCAGCTCCTCCTGCGCCTGCTTGGCACGGAAGTAGCCGCTCTCCTGGAGCAGCCGGGTGCCGACCACGGACAGTGCGACGTGGTGGGTCACGCCGGCGTTCGCCTCGGCCTTCAGGAGGTTGGCGGTCGAGGTGCGGAAGAACCTCAGGACGGCCTCGTCCTCGAACGAGGGGGAGTTCGACACGTCGACCACGACCGAGGCGCCCTCCAGGACCTCGGCGAGGCCCTCGCCCGTCAGTGTGTCGACGCCGGTGTTGGGCGCGGCCGCCACCGCCTCGTGGCCGTGTTCGCCGAGCCTGGCGACCAGCTTCGAGCCGATGAGTCCGGTGCCACCGATCACTACGACCTTCATGGGGGTGATCCTCTCGCGGAGATCCTTCTGACCTGTCCGGGGCGGTCCGATCGGCCGCTCGCGCGCACCGGCCGGTCCCGCCCCACACGGGTAGACCGGACGGCCGGCTGATCTGTGACGCGGCACCCGGGTGAATCTCCGGAATCCCCCGGGGAGCGCAGCGCGGCCGGTCACCGCGACCGCGACGCGCGCCCCGGGGGACCTCAGCCGTCCAGGGACGCCACGAAGGGCGACACCTTGGCCGGGTTCATCAACCACATGATCGTCTCGATCCCCTCGGTGGACACGTCCACGCAGAGGAGGGCCGTGGTGGCCCCGGCCGACGATATGAGAACGGCAGGCCGGCCGTTGGCCTCGACCCACCGGAGTTCCGTTCCGGGCCAGAACCGCGGGGCGAAGGCCACCAGGTACCTGGCCACGGGGAGACGCCCGACGACCGGGATCCTGGACGCGCCGCGCGTTCCTCCGCCGTCGGAGTAGCTGACGACGTCCGCGGCCAGCACCTTCTCCAGCACCGCGAGGTCGCCCGTCTGCGCGGCGCTGAGGAACACCTCCAGGAGGCGCCGGTGCTCGGCGGAGCTGACACGCTCCCGGCGTGCGGCGGCCAGGTGCTTGCGCGCCCGGCTCACCAGCTGACGGGTGTTGGCCTCACTGGTCTCCAGGATGTCCGCGATCTGCCGGTAGGGGTAGTCGAAGGCCTCCCGGAGGACGTAGGCCGCCCGCTCGACCGGGTTCAGCCTCTCCAGGAGCCGGAGGACGGCCAGTTCGAGCGCCTCGGCCCGCTCGGCTCCCACCTGGGGATCCGCGCCGGTGTTGACCGGCTCGGGCAGCCACGGACCGACGTACGACTCGCGCCGGACCCGGGCGGACTGGGCGAAGTTGATGGCCAGACGGGTGGTGACGGTGGCCAGGAACGCGGCGGGTTCGAGGATCTCCGCGCGGTCGGTGTTCTGCCACCGCACCCATGCTTCCTGGACGATGTCCTCGGCCTCGACCGTGCTGCCGAGCACCCGGTAGACGATGCCGAAGAGTCGCGGGCGTATCGCGAGGAAGTCCTTCGCCGCCCGGTCGAGCGAATTGGCGTCGGCGCCGGCGTCCATGATCGTCCCTTCCAGCCGTGAGGGCCTCATGGTACAAGCCGTTCGAGTACGGTGCGCACGCGGTCGGGAGAGATCGTCCTGAGGGTCGGTCCGAGCTGAAACCCCCTGTGGTCAGCGGTCGTTCGCGACCTGCGGACGTCCGTGTCACAACGCCGGGGAGTGTCCGGTCATTGTCGTCGAACGGCTGGGGAGCGCGGCGGCCGGGCCTCCGCCGGACGGTGCGCCGCCCCCCGGAACGGTGAACCGACGGAGGGGTACGAGGCAATGACGGTCAAGGACACGGCGCACGGGCACGGGCACGCGAACGGAGCCGACCACGGTGGCGCGTCGGAGGGTTGGACGAGGGCGGCGACGATGCTGCAGGACGCCTCGCCGATCACGGTCCCCGAGGGGGCCTCGGCGATGACCGTCCACATCGAGTGGGCACCCGGCGACCCCGGCACTCCGCCGCACCGCCATTCGGGGCCGGCCTTCGGGTACGTCGTCGAAGGCGCCGTCCGCTTCGAACTCGAAGGCGAGCCCGAGCGGGTGGTCGAGGCCGGCGGCACGTTCTGGGAGCCGGGCGGTGACGTGATCCATTACCAGGACGGCAACGCGCTGACGGACGCCCGGACCCGGTTCGTGGTGACGATGATGTGCGCGCCGGGCAAGCCCATGCTCGAACTGGTCGACCAGGACGAGCTGGAGAAGCGCGTGCACCTGCGTGCGCCCCGGCCGACCGGGGACCGCTGACCGGTCGGCGTGCCGCGACCGTCGGCCCGCTGGTCCGTCGGCCAGCCGTGACCGCCCCGCGCGACGTCGGGCCGGCGCTGCGAGGGCCCCGGCAGCATCCGCGCCCGACGGTTCGCCGTCGTCGTGGCGGAGGGGGGAGCCGCCGACACGGGAGCGGGCCGGTGAGCGGGAGTCAGCCGGCGGTCCGCGAGGGCGGGGTGTCCCCGGAACCACCTGCGAGGGGGATGTCCGCGACCGGTTCCCAGGAGAGTTCCCAGGCCGACTCGCCGTCCGGCCGGGGGGACAGGCGGAACTGCACGTCGAGCAGGCGGAGGCCGGTGAAGCGGAGGCGCGCGTGGCTCGGTGCCAGGCTCCGCAGCGCCGTCTGCAACGCGTCGGAGGACGCCTCGGCCCAGGCGTAGCCGAGCGAGATGTGGTGTCGGCCGCCGTTGTGGAGCAGTGCGCCGGGCCCGCGGACTTCGCGGATCGCGTCGCGGACCCGCTCGCGCAGCTCGACGAGCCCGTCGTCGGGGGCCAGGTCCAGGAACGCGCCGAAGCGGTTGGCGATCGGGGAGCCGGCCGTGACCTCCAGCGGGCCCGTGGCGGCCACGTGCCTGTGCAGGGCGGCGACGAGGTCGTCGCGCTCGTCGGCCGTGATCCTGTCCGCGGTGGTGTCGGCGATCATCTCGACGGTGCAGTGCAGCGTGTCGTCACCGATCGGGGTGATCGGGTAGGAGCTCATCTCGCTTCGGCACGCGCCGACCAGGCGGGCCAGCGGGCGGTTGCTCCACACGTCCGGGACGGCGTAGACGTGCAGGACGCGGGCGCCGTCGGGCCACGGCGCGCCCTGGAACCTCGGAACGAACTTCTCCACGATCACGACTCCTCGGCATCGGCATCGGCATCGGTGTCGGCGGAGTCGAAGTCGGTCGGTGGAACCCGGTGCCGGGACCTCCCAGGGGCCGCCGAGAGGCTCCGACGCCAGGGTGTCCAGTCTGCCGTGGAGGGCGGGGCGGCACCTCCGGTTTCGTGATTTCCGGCGGCCACCCCCGGTCCGGAGGCTCCGCGCCCGCAGGTGCCGACCGGCCGGCTGGTCGGCCGAGGTCGGAAAATCGCACCGGAAGTCGATCACACGCGAGACTTTCGGAGACAGCCCCTCGCCACGGCCCCTCGCGACAGTGGTCCCCATGCACGAAACGACGACCAAGCGACGCAACGGCTGCCTGATCGGCTGTGGGGTGATCGGGGTGCTCCTCCTCGTTCTCCTCGCCCTCGGAGGCTGGCTGCTCTACAGCAACTACCGCGACGGTTTCATCGAGGGGAAGGAGTACGACGCCGTCCAGGTCGGCACCCCGGAGGCGGACGTCCGCCGCGAACTGCCGGACGGCGAAAGCTTTTTCACCAGGATCCTCGCCGAGGACCTGAGCAGGGGCGAACCGGCCGTGCCCGAGGGTTCCGGGTGCCTGCGCCTGCTCTCCACGGAATCCGCAGAGCGGAACGACGACGTGATCGTCTTCCGGTTCTGCTTCCGCAACGGCACTCTGGCGGAGAAGACCTCGTACACCGTTCGGGGCTGACGCCGCATCAGGCCGTTCCGGCGCCCCGGGCGGTGCGCGACCGGTGCCACACGCCCTCCTCACCAACCCGCGATCCGGGCGACGAAGAAGAGCACGACGCAAACCACGAAGACCGCGACCACCATGATCGGCCACGGGCCCCACGCCCGGCGCAACTCCGGAGACTCCGGGGTGGAGATGCCGGCGGTGGTGCTGCTCTCCGCGGGCGGCGTCTCCTGGGGAGTCGGGCCGGCGGCCGGCCGGGCGGTGTCGTCGCCCGACCGTGCGGCGGCCGCGGCGGAAGCGGCTCCGCCCCGGACCCGCCCGCCGTCGGCCCCGGTCCCGTGGCGCTCCAGGAAGGCGAGTGTCGACAGGAGGTCGAGTTCCTCGCCCGGCCCGGCAGGCCCGTGGACACGGGTGAAGAGGAATCTGCCGTCGTCCGAGAAGAACGACTCCACGGCGAGGCCGGACCGCGCGAACCGGAGGGTCCTCCGTGGTCGTGGAGCGGCGTCCTCCACCGACCATCCGAGGGCCGCGGCCCTCGCGTGCAGATCGGGTCGCTCCAGGCTCCCGGGCGTCCGCGAACCCCGGGGCGTCTGCGAACCTGCTGTCGCCATGATCGGCCTCCCGTCCCGTGGGCGGGCTGCGCCGTCCACGTCACCCGGCACGTCTACCCGAATGTATGCGAACCAATCGTGCGGGGGAGTTCTGCCGCCGCCGGCCCGCCCGACCGCCGGCCCGACCGCCGGCCCGACCGCCGGACCGCCCGCCGGCCCGCCCGCCCGGGTGCGCCGTCGCCGCTGACGAGGGCGCTGATCTGCGCGTCCGCCCCGTGGCTTCCGCCGGACCCCGGAGGTGCCCCGCCGGGTTCGGGCCGTACCCTGCCGGAGCGGGCGTAGCGCGTACTTCACCCGGACGCGGTGGGTGCGAGAGAGTGGGCACATGGACAGCTTGGACTTTCGCAGTGGCAACCTGGACGCTACGGAAGCCTTCCTCTCATCCGCGTACACGCCGATGCGGATCGGGGGGTCGGTGAGCGACGCCCGGGTGCGGATCAGCCGGCGAGCGATGGGGTCGCTGAGCGTGGACCGCCTCGTGCTCGGCTACGACATGCGGTACGACGCCGGCAGCCTCGGAAAGGTCTGCCTGATCAGCATGCACGCCGGTACGCTCGTGGACCGGACCGGTGGCCGCGAGACGGTGTTCGGCCCGGGGGAGACGTTTCTCCTTGCCCAGCCCGACCTTCCGTACCAGGGAGAGGTGCGGGCGGCGCGCTACACCATCGCGATGTTCGACACCGTCCTGCTGGACCGTATGGCCGTCGCCGGCGGGACGGCCGGGCCGGGGCCGGTGAGGCTGACGGCCCCCAGGGCGACCACCGCTGACGGGAACGACCGGCTCACCGCCGCGGTCCTCTACCTGCGGGACGCCGTGCTGAACGATGCGGGGTCCTCCCCGGGCGCCCTGGTCGTCTCCACCGCGGCGCACCACCTGGCCGCAGCCGTGCTGTCCGCGCTGCCCCACACCGCCAGGACCGCGCCCGCTCGCGTCGACACCCGCGACGCCGGCAGCGGCACGCTCCGACGGGCGGTCGCGTTCATCGACGACAACGCCCACCGCGACCTCACGCTCGCGGACATCGCGACCGCCGCCAGGGTCACCCCGCGCGCACTGCAGTACGCGTTCCGTCGCCACGCCGGGACCACACCCCTCGGCCATCTGCGCCGGGTCCGCCTGGAGCGGGCGCACGCGGACCTCGCGGCAGCGGACCCGTGCGACGGTGCGACCGTCACGGAGATCGCCATGCGCTGGGGGTTCGCCCACCCGGGCCGCTTCGCCGACATGTACCGCAGGGCGTACGGCCGGGCGCCCTCGCTCACGCTCCACGGGGACCGTACCGGCCGACGATGACTGCGGGCCGGGAGCCGCTTCGCGGCGAGCGGCCGGTCAGGACGGCGTGGGCTCGGTGGCGGGCCGCACCCCCAGGAGGGCGCTCGTCTCCGTCAGGTGCAGCAGTCTGCGCAGCTGGTCCCGAGGCGAGGCCACCTGGAAGGTGACGCCCAGGCCGGCGGCGGTCAGCCGGCCTCGGAGGAGTTCGTTGAGTCCGGCCGACGCGCAGAAGCTCAGCTCCCCGCAGTCGACGACGAGGGTCGTCGGCAAGGGGGTGGCACCGAACTCGTCCTCCAGGGCGGCGCGCAGGACGGCGGCCGTGTCCATGTCGGCATACCCGTCCAGTGCCACCTGCCGTACACCGGGCGCGGTTTGACGGCGGGTGATGCGAAGTCCGGATTCCACTGCTGCCTTTTCCTGAACACGGCCGAGGCTTGCTCCGCCCCACTGTGCCGTGCCCCGGCGCTCCTCGCAGCACCGGGAACGAAGCCGGCCGGCCCCGAGGCCGGCCGGAAAACGAAACCGGGGCCCCGGGCCGCTGCGTCCGGTGGGTACGGGTGCCGTCGAGGTATCCCGGCGCACCCGGCTCCGCGGCCCGGGACCGGGCGTCGCGGCGTGCGGCGGGTTCAGAGGCGTGCGGCGGGTTCAGAGGGGCCCCGCAAACCCGGGGCGATCGAGTGGCGCCGCGCGGTGGCCCCCGTCGAAGCACGCCGGTCCGACTGCGGCGCGGGCAGGTCGGGGCAGGGGCGGCGCGATCCGAGTCCGCCGTTCCGGGGACGACGTGGACGGACCGGCTCGAACGCGGGCGCTGAGCGGGTGGCCGTGAGGACCCGCGCACGGCGCCGGCCGCCACCCCACCGCGAACAGCGGCGTGGTGGCGGCCGTGGAGGGCCTGCTCCCTACGGTGGGGCACGGCTGCGGAGGCACCGGGTAAGGGGCCCGGTCCCACGCGGCCCGCACGGGCCACGGGGCGGCGGCCCGGTCCACTGCGGACCGGGCCGCCGAAGGGGTGCGCCGTCAACCGTCGGCTTGCCCAGATGTCCCGGAACCGCGGGTTCAGGGACCGTCGAAGTAGCGTCGCTCCTCGACCATGGGCTCCTGGACCACGCGCGAGCCGCCGAGCGCCCGCCGGCGGCGCAGCGCCCGGGCGTAGACCGCGATTCCGAGCAGTCCGGCGACCATCAGGATGATGCCGACCACGTCCACGTTCACACCGGAGAGCTCCCAGTCGACGGCGAACGTGAGGATGGCGCCGGCCGCGAACAGGATGATGCATCCGCCGATTCCCACAGGTCTGTCCTTTCTCCGAGCTGACCGGTGTCCGGTCAGGAGGCGATCAGGCGGTCCAGGACGCTGCGGAAGTCCCGCATGGCAAGCCTGAGTTCCTCGGTCGACCCGGCCCCGGTGCCGGACCCGCCGGACCCCTTGGCGGCCGCGTCGACCATCGGGCGCAGGGCCGCGCGGCGCTGCGCCACCGCCTCGGCCACCTGGTCGGCGGTCCGGCCGATCAGGTCGTCGGCGCGGGTGACGGCGCCGGCGGGGTCGTCGACGAATCCGGCCTGCACGGCGCCCCACTCGGCGGCGATCACCTCGACCCGCTGCCGGTCCAGCCAGCCGCCGGGGGTCGGCCGGGCGGCGCCGTGGGCTCCGGCGTGCGTGGCGGTGTGGGCGCCGGTCTGCGGATCGGGGTCGGCCTTCGTCATGGCCCCGGCCGGAGCCGCGGCGGCGTCGGTACTGCGGGCGGCCACGTCGTGGGCGGGTGCCGCACCGTGCGCGGGCCGGTCGTGCGCGGGCCGTACGTGCTCGGCGGGTGCGGCGCCTGCGGCCGGGCGGTCCGGCCCGGCCGGGGCCCCCCCGGGGACCTGCTCCGGTGTGCGGCCCGGCGTGTGGTCGGCTGCGTCGTGCGGCAGGTGCACCGGGGTCTGCGCGACGGCGAGCCGGGCCCGGCCGTCGGGGGCCGTGCCGGGTGCGGCGGGCGGTGCGGCGTGAGTCGGGGGCACGTCCGGTACGGCGGTGGGCGGCTCCGCGGGCAGGGCGGGAGCGCGATGGGTGTGCCGGGTGTCCGTCATGACGGTCCTCCTCGTTCGAGTGCTTCGAGTGCTTCGAGTGCTTCGGGTGCGTCGGGAACGGAGCGCGCGGGGCGCGGAGTGCGTCGGGCGTCAGCGCGTCGCGAGTGCGCCCTGGCGGGTCCGGTGCAGCAGCTCCTGGGCGAGGTCGCGGACCGCGATCAGGGCCATTCGCAGTGCCTCGCTGTCGCCGGCCTCGCCGCCCTGGGCGCGGACCAGCGTCCGGCGGGCGGTGCGGTAGCGGGCGAGCGCGGCGGGGTGGTCGACGGAGACGGCTTCCAGCCGGCCCTTCTCCGGGTACCCCATGCGGCCGAGCACGGTGTCCAGCAGGCTGTCGGCCTCGGCGACCGCGCGCAGCGGGTCCTCGACGAACAGCGCCTGGAGGCCCTGGAGTTCGGCCGCCGCCCGATCGCGGTCGGCGGCGTCGAGCGGGGTGATCCGCAGGCTCCGGTGGCGGGAGATCCGGTCGGAGAGCTCCTGCTCGGCGAGCCGGACCTGCCCGTCGTGGCCCAGCACGGCGTTGTCGTACTCGGGTCCGAAGCGGGCATGCAGCCTGCGGGAGCGCAGTCGTGGCAGCACGACCGCGAGCAGTGCGGCCAGCACGAGCAGTGCGGCGATGGCGATGTAGCCGGCTTCCATTCTCCGGGTCCCTTCCCTCGGTGCTGCCCTGCCCGGCTCCGCGCCGGGTGGCCTGCCGAGGGCCCGTCTTGCCCGAACCGCCGGGCTCAAACTCCCGGTGGCACAAGGACCGTGGTCGCGGGCCCGGCGGGGCCCGCCGGGTGCGGAGCCGGCGCCAGGGCCGCCGACGCCGCGTCAGGGCGTCGGCGGGGCCGGGCCCGGAGGGTTGCGGGGTGCTCTGGATCGGCGACGCGGGCCGTCACGACAGGGGGCCGCCGGTGGGACCGGCCGCCATCCGGCGCATGACCTCGGCCGGGAGTGCGGGCTGGGCGGCGGCCTCGGCTGCGGTGCAGGAGTCCAGCAGCAGCCGGACCAGGACCCGTGCCGGTAGCCCGGGGTGGGCAGCGGCGGCCTGCCGGATGTGCCGGTTCGGGTCGTCGAGCAGCCTGACCGCCGAGGCAGCCCCGAGCCGCGGGTCGGTGGCGGCCCGGTACCGCACCTCCGGGTCGGCGTCCCGGCTGAACCGCTCGACCAGCCCGGCTGTCGAGGCCGGGTCCTCCAGCGCGAGCCTCCGCATCCGCGGATTCGGGTCGTCGGCGTGGCGCAGCAGGTCGGTGCGGGGGAAATGGGGGTGGCCGAGCGGTCGGTCGGGACGGGTGAGGCTGCCGGTCCACCACTGCCACACGCTCATCAGCATGTCGGCCGGCGCGTCGTCGCAGGACTCGGCGAGGAAGAGCCGGACCAAGCGGTCCTCGTCACGGGCGAGGCGATCGACCACGTCGGACGGAAGGCGGCGGGCCCGGGCGACGCTCCGCCGGATCAGCGGGTGGCCGGAGGCGGCCAGCCGGCGCATGGCGTCGGGATCCTCGTGCAGTGCCACGACCCAGTCGAGTGCCGACGAATGGGCCGATGGGTCGAACGCGACCACGACGGCGGCGCGTTGTTCCTCGGTGAGGTCGTGGCGCAGGGCCACCCGGTGGCGTACGGCCTCGTCGGGGTCTCGGCCGAGCAGGTCGACCAGGTCAGGGTCCAGCCGAGGGTTGTCGGCGAGGGCGCGGCGCTGGTTCGCGGCGCCGTGGCGGGCCAGGTGCCCGGCGAGGTCGCGGTCCAGTCGGCAGGTCTGCAGTGCGGCGGTGTCCAGGCCGTCCTCGGCGTCGAACACAGCGCGGGTGAGGGGGTGGTCGATGTGGTGCCGGTGCCGCGCGTGGGTGCGGACCCTGTCGTCGGGGTCGGTGAGCAGCGTCTCGCGGGCCGGGCCGTCCAGGTGCGGCCAGGCCCGGGGGCAGGCGGCGGCCCGGACCGTCGGGTCGGGGTCGGCCGCTAGGCCGGCGAGCAGGTCGGCGGGAAGCCCGGGCAGCCGGGCGGCCTCGGCGCGGACTCGGGCCTGCGAGTCGGACGCGAGCTGTCGGCAGGTGTCCGGGGGGAGTTCCCTGCCGTACTCCGCCGCCAGCATGGTGACGACCCAACGGGTCCGGGCGGATCCCGCGTCCCGGAGCACCTGGGCCCAGTGTTCGGGGCCCAGGCCGGGTTGGTGTTCGAGGGCGGAGATGCGGATGGCCCGGTCGGGGTGGCCGAGTGCCTTCGCCAGAGCCTTCGCGGGCATCCGGCGGTAGAGGATCCACCTGGTGCGATCCACCAGGTCCTCGTACAGGTCCTCGGGCAGGGCGGGGTTGCGGCCGAGGCCGTCGGTCCACGCCCGGCCCAGCGCCTCGGACGGTCCGGGGCCGTCGAGCAGGGACGTCCAGGCGGCGGCGCGCTCCTCGGCCGTCTCGGTGACCTCCCGCGCGGCGGAGGTCTCCTGACGCTCGCGGACCCGCTCCACGGCGACCAGCCGGGCGATCGCGTCCTCGGAGGTCACACCGAGCAGGGTGCCGCCGTCCGGCGAGGCCGTCAGGAAGGCGGGCCGCCCGCGGGGGGCGCCCAGGACGCCGGCGAGGTCCCAGTCCTCGGTGAGGCGCACCCTGGTCCAGTGGCGGCAGCCGCAACTGCCGGACGAGCCGGGGACGTCGATCAGGAACTCGCCGTCCGCGCCGAGGATTCCGTGCTCGATGGCGAACCGGTGCCACCGCGCGTTCAGTGCGATGACGGCGTCGGGACGGTCGAGTCGCACGGTCGTGGCGGGTTCGACCTCGCCGGACAGCACGGGACGCCAGGCGGCCGACGGTGTCAGGGCCTCCGGGGCCGACCGGTCACCGACGGTCTCCAAGCCGGCCCGCTTGAGAAGGTCGGGGAGGTCGGGCAGGTCCGGCAGCTCGGCGTTCGCACTCGTCATGGCGGCCATCCTTGCCGATCGACGGCCGGGACCGGTCGACGGGCCACCGGGAAGGTGCGGCCGGACGGTGCCGTCCCGGCGCCGTCTCAGCTGCCGGAGGCCGTCACGGACCGGGCGAGTTCCAGCATGGCGTCGTTGTCCGCCTTCACCGCCGTCAGCTCCGGCAGGCGCCGCCGGATCAGTTCGTTCTCGTACGCGGTCTCGACGGTGAACCACGTCCCCACCACGTTGGTCCGGGCCTTGCACTCGACGTCGGCGGTGGCCGTGGCGATCTCCTCCGCGGTCGCCCTGGCGGTGGCCGCCCACCGCGGGTCCTTCAGGGCGTCCCCGGGCGTGGCGTAGGAGTGGCCGCGGTCGGCCATGCAGCGTGACCAGTCCTGGAAGGCGGCCTTGACCCGGGGGTCCTTCATCGAGCGCTCGAAGCCCTCGTAGTTGATCCCCACCGCGACGTCGGCGTCCCGGCCGGTCCCGCCGCGCGAGGTCAGTTCCTTCTGCGCGGCCCCGATGCATCCGCCGGGCGGGAGCGGCTTCCCGCGCAGCGTGGAGGCGGATCCCGGGGCGGGTTTGCCGTCCGGCCCGAGGCCGGAGCCGAGCACCGTGGTGAGGTCGGCACTCAGGGAGGGCGCTCCGGTCGGCTTCTTCCCGCGGTCGGGGTCGGGCGAGTGGTAGCCGTTCACCGTGACGTCGGCGATCTCGATCGGGTCGTACCGGTGGGTGGTCTGGGTCTCGGCGGACGCCCCGGCTCCGTCCGGGCGGGTGTAGTCGAGACCGAACCCCCGCACGCACCGGGCGACCAGCACGGTCTGCGCCGCGTCGTACTGCCGGAACTGCTCCCCGCTCAGCAGGTAGGCCTCGATGGGCAGCGTCCGGTCGTCCACCCGGTTCAGCAGGGGGACGTCCCCGATCGCCGGCGGCTCCATCGGGGCGAGGGAGGAGGTGGGCGCGGCCTCGGTAGCGGCGGGGCGGGAGGCGCATCCGGCGAGGAGGATCAGGGGGACCAGCAGCAGGGCGGGCAGCGAACGGCGTAGGGATGTCATGGCGGGCTCCTTGGGAACCGGCCCGCTGGGTGGTGCGGGCGTTCGGGGGTGGGGCCGGTCCGGGTGCCGGGCCCCCCGGGGAGGGGGCCCGGCACCCGGTCAGGGCCGGGTCAGCGCTCCCAGCTCTGCGAGTGGTTGTTGTTGCGCATGTTGACCGAGCCGCCGTTCCACGGCACCGCGCCCAGGTTCACCCACTGGTCGTGGGGCACGTACTGGTTCGGGCCGGAGTTGCGGATGCTGTACTCGCGGTAGTGGACGCGCAGGTTCCACGAGTGGTCGAGGTTCTGCACGGAGGCGGCGTTGTTCACGACGGCCTGGCCGTTGCCGGCCCCGCCGCCACCGAAGTAGCCGTCGTAGTTGCCGCCCTCGCCCTTGCCGAACTTGGCGCCCTGCAGGTTGGGGCTGTAGTAGACGCACGCGTCGCCGGTGACGCAGCCGCCGCTGCTCGCGAGAGCCGGTCCGGCGGTGCCCAGGAGCACCGTTCCGAGGGTGACCGCGGCCAGCGCGGCGGCCGCCATCTTCTTTGTCATGTCACTGCCTTTCAGTGGGTGGACAAGGAATTACCCGCGCTCCCGCTATCGGGATCGAGGTCATTGCCTGGTCATGTCCGGGCCGATTTCCGCCCGGCGATTGACGACTCTGCCCCAGGGGTGGGGTCGATCCAAGGGAAACCGGCCTCCTTGAGACGTCTCAACCGTCGCCGACCCGCTGACGTGGGGTTTGAGAATATTTCACGTCCTACTGTGAGACGCCCGGGATTCGGTCGCCAGGGGATTCGGCCCGTTGTTCCCCTGTTTCTTGTTGGACCACACCTGATCCGCTTCGGGGGATATGCCCCGCACCGATTGGCCCGCAGTGCGGAAGAATCACGCGGTCCGGTCGGCAGTGGCGGTCCCGGCGCGGGCACCGGAAATTCCACGGCATATCCGGAGGCTCCACGGAGGGGCTTCCGGAGCGCCTCGGAGGGGAGTCCCGTCGCGGCCGTGCCCCGGCGGCCGGCCGGCCCCAGGGCCGTCACGGCGTCCGCAGGGCCTGTCGTCACCGCTGCGCCCTCCCCGCTGCGCCGTTGCGCGGGCTTCGGTGGAAGGGGGGGTGCGGGTGGGGGAGGTCGTCGTGTGGTGACGGCCCTGGAGGGGGGATCCTGCGGCGTGCGCCTCTTGCCGGCTGCGGTTCCGCCGATTTCACGCGGCTTCATCCCGGTTCGACCTCCATGGCCTCCAGGAAATGGTTATGGGGCGAAAAGGTCGGCCATGGACATGGCGGCCGGGCCGAAAAGATCCGGGTCGGATTCGATCCGTTCTGTCGGACGCCGCCGGGGACGTGCGCGGGTGCGGGAATCCCGGTGAATCCGGACTAGTGGATTCCGATATCCGAGGGTGGCGGTGTGGCGAAGGATCGAAACCCGACCGCGGGCCGGCCGAACGGCCGCGAAAAACCGGAACGGGATGCTCCGAATTGTGCCCGTCCGGTATTCACCGAGGAATCCCGCGAGCCGCCCGCTCGTGGCAGGCCGCGCGGTCGCCAAAGGGGCGGGGTGCTGAATCGGCCGGGGGAGAACCGGGCGTCGCATGCGGCCCGCTCGACCCTCGCCGCCCGCGGCGGACGGCGGGCACGGGTCACGGCACCCGTGTCACCGGTCGCCCCGGTCCGACACCGCCTCGGGGTGCCCCCGCGCTGCCCGGGCCCCGCCGTCCACCCCTGTCGGTGTGCCGGGAGAGGATGCCGGGGCCGATGTCGCCGCAGGGAAGAGAGCTGTCGTGGAAGAGACCGAGTCCGTCGACCTGATCCGCCTGGCCGACCGCCCCGGGCTCGGTGGCCGGAGCGTCAGCGTGCGGGTGACGGGCCGGAGTGCTCCGGGCGCTCTCCTGGGCCACGACTGGCTCGACTGCGAGATCGTGATCACTACCGAGGTCGTCCACGGCTGCCTCCCTGTGGTGCTGACCCCGGACGACGTCGAGGACCGGGAGAGGAAGCTCGACGAGCTCGCCGACGGGCGGAGCGCCTCCTGGCCGGACTCGGGACGCGGTCCGGAGCTGACCGTCCAACCGACACGGAACGGCGGAATGTGGGTGTCGGTCGGCGATCCCGAGTCCTCGGGAGTGGTGGTCAAGCTCCCTCTGGCCCCGGCGGCCGGGTGGGTCGAGGAGCAGCGAGCCCTCCTGGCGCGCGTGTCCGGGGTGTTCCCGCGAGAGACCGTGGAGACGACGCCCGGAGTGTTCGTGTGGCGCCGGTAGCACCTGGCCCGACCTCGGAGCGGCAGGCGGCCCGGCCCCTGGACCGTCTGCCGGGCGCCCCGAGACGGGCGTCGCCGCCCAGGACGGCCGTCCGCCGAACTGCCACGTGCGGACTTCTGCGCCGGCGCACCGCCCCGCCAGGCTCGGAGGTGTCACGTGCCGGTCGTCACTCCGGGTCGAGGAACTGTTTCAGGGTGCGCCGCTTGGGCGGCTGGTGGTCGATCACCTCGACCAGCTCGGCCACACCGATCCGGACGTGCAGCGTGCCGGAGTGCGACTCCAGCGCGACCAGCCAGGCGCCCCCGCCGAGCCGGTACACCAGCCTGCGGTACGGCTTGCGCTCCGACAGCAGGCTCGGCACGTACGACCGCGCCAGGCTTTCCGCCAGTTCGTGAGCGTTCGCCGCGTCGCGGGCCGGGTGCCGGGCGGCCAGGCCCCACCGGTGGTCGTCCTCCCCCCAGGTGTTCTTGGACTCCTCCTCCACGAGCACCTGCCACACGCCGTCGGACACCATGTCCACCACCCCCGGCTCCACTCCTACCCGGCGGCGTACGGGCCACTCCGCCCGCTCGGGAACCCGGCGGGCGGCGTCGGCGTGGACGGCGCCGGCCGGGAGCGCCTACGCGCGGGGCGGACGGGTGGCGGTGTCGAGGTAGAAGGCGTCGATGGTCTGGACGGCCCGCTCGAACTCCTCCAGGTTGACGGGTTTGGTCACGTAGGCGTTGGCGTGGCTGCTGTACGCGCCGGTGACGTCGTCCGGGGCCGAGGAGGTGGTGAGGACGACGACGGGGATGGTCCGCAGGTCCTCGTCGGCCTTCAGGACCTTCAGCAGGTCCCGGCCGTTCATCCGGGGCATGTTGAGGTCGAGGACGATGAGGTCGGGGCGTACACTGTCGGGCGCGCGCAGGTGCTCCAGTGCGGCGAGCCCGTCGGTGACCTGGATCAGGTTGCGGGTACCCCGCTCGGTGAGGGCCTCCTCGATGAGCATGGCGTCGGCCACGTCGTCCTCGACGAGCAGGACGTCGAAGGGACGGGCGGGAGAGGTCATCATCGGTTGCTCCGCAGGGTTGTCGTTCGAGTGGGGGAAGAGCCCCGGCCACCGGCGGCGGGCGCCTTGGCGGGTCATGCCGCAGGCGGCACCGAGCTGGGGATAGCCGGCGCCCGCACCGGCGGCGGCGGCCGCCGCCTCTTGCTGGAGCCGTACTGTGGCCTGCTGAAGGTGGTCCAGCAGGTGCAGCAGGCTCAGCGACCGCGCCGGGCCGTCCGTCGCAGGCGGCGAGGGGTCTTCCAGCAGCTGAAGAGCAAGACGCCGCGCAAGGTGGGCGACCGCGGCGTCCGCGACCGCTGCCGTCTCCTGCGGAGTGGTCCGCAGGACGAAGTTCTTGCCAGGCATATCCGCACTCTAGGCCCCTGATTGACCCCGCGACAACAAGCGTTGTCGGATGCCCTCTACAGTGAGCGCTGCGCCGCTGGACGCGGCCGCCACACCGGAGGAGCTCAGAGGATGACCGGCTACGACAGGCCGCCGCGGACGCGGAGGTTTTCCACGTGGACGACCAGGCGATGGCTGCGGGTGGGTGCGGCCGTCTCCCTGGTGGTGTTGGGCCTTCTCGGTGTGACCGGAGCATGGGTGCTGGAGCGGACGGCGTCGATCAGCGAGGACCTCGTGGACGTCAAGTCGCCCGCGGTGACCACGGCGTTCCGGCTGGAGTCGGCCCTGCTCAACCAGGAGACCGGCATCCGGGGGTACGGGCTCACCGGCAACCCCGAGTTCCTCGAACCCTACCGGCAGGGAATCACCGAGCAGGAGACCCACGTCGCACGACTCGCGGTCCTGCTCCGGGACGACGACGACGCCCTCGTCGACCTGGCCGAGGTCGAGGGGCTGATCTCGACGTGGCAGGAGAGGATCGCCCGGCCGACCGCGGCCTCGCCGTCCGGGGCACCGTCACCGCTGGTCGTCGAACGGGCGGCGGAGGGCAAGAACACGTTCGACGCGGCGAGGTCGGCGCTCCTCAGGCAGCAGGAGCGGCTGCGCGCGGACCGGGTCGAGGCGCGGGACGACCTCACGCGCATCATGGAGCTGAGGAACTGGATCTTCACCGCGATCGCCCTGGTGATCGCGGTCCTCACGGTGCTGATCTTCGAAGGGCTGCGCCGCGGCATCACCACTCCGCTGGAACGGCTCGGGGCCGACGCCCGTGCCGTCGCCGGCGGCGACTTCGACCACCCCATCGCGTCCGTCGGCCCCGCCGACCTGCGCCGGCTGAGCAGTGAGATCGACTCCATGCGCCGACGCCTGGTCCAGGAGCTCGCGTTCACCGAGGAGGCCCGCCTGCGCCTGGACGCGCAGGCGGCCGAGCTCCAGCGCTCCAACACCGAGCTGGAGCAGTTCGCCTACGTGGCCTCCCACGACCTGCAGGAGCCGCTGCGCAAGGTCTCCAGCTTCACCCAGCTCCTCCAGCGGCGGTACGGCGGGCAACTCGACGCGAAGGCGGACCAGTACATCGGGTTCGCGGTCGACGGCGCCAACCGCATGCAGACCCTCATCAACGACCTCCTCGACTTCTCCCGCGTGGGGCGGCTCCACCACGCCCACAAGGAGGTCGACCTGACCGCGACGCTGGAGCAGACCCTGGCCACGCTCAGCGTCGGTATCGAGGAGGCCGGCGCGCTCGTCACCCACGACCCGCTGCCGACGCTGGTCGCCGACCCCACCCAGATGGGGATGCTCTGGCAGAACCTGATCGGCAACGCCGTCAAGTTCCGCCGACCCGGCCGGGAGCCGAAGATCCACGTCTCGGCCGAGCGGGAGGGGGAGCTGTGGCGGTTCGCGGTGACCGACAACGGCATCGGCATCGCGCCGGAGTTCGCGGAGAAGGTCTTCGTGATCTTCCAGCGGCTGCACACCAAGGACGCCTACAACGGGAGCGGCATCGGCCTGGCGTTGTGCAAGAAGATCGTCGACTTCCACGGCGGCACCATCGCCGTCGACCCTGAGTACCGGGACGGGACCCGGATCACCTTCACCCTCGCCTCCGAGGCCCCCGAGATCGCGGACGGCCCCGAGCTGCGGGAAGCCACCCGCGTCGGCGCGGAGCCGGCACGATGACCGCGGCCCTGGCAGCCGCCACCGGGGCGGCCTCCGGCGAACCGGTCTACCGCATCCTCCTCATCGAGGACGACGAGGGCGACGCCCTGCTCGTGGAGGAACTCCTCCACGACACGGAACTGCGCTTCGAGCTGACCGTCAGCGCCACGCTGGCCGCGGCCCGCACGGTGCTGGCCACCAGCCCCGTCGACTGCATCCTCCTCGACCTGCACCTGCCCGACGCGTCCGGCACCGCCGCGCTCACCGCCGTCCGCGCGCTGGCCCCGCACACGGCCGTGGTCGTCCTGACCGGGCTGTCCGAAGCCCGGGCGGGCACCGAGGCGATGGCCGCCGGCGCCCAGGACTACCTCGTCAAGGGCATGGTCGTGGCCGACGTGCTGCGCCGGACGGTGCGCTACGCCGTCTACCGCAGCCAGACCGAACGCGCCAACATCGAGGCCCAGGCCGTCCGCCTGCGGGCGGAGGAGAACGCCCGCCTGGAGCGCGGCCTGCTGCCCCCGCCGATCCTCGACACCTCCCGGGTGACGGTGACCACCCGCTACCTCCCCGGCGTCACGACGGCCCTGCTCGGCGGGGACTTCCTCGACGTCGTGGAGGGCGACGACGGACTGCTGCACGCCGTCGTCGGGGACGTCAGCGGGCACGGGCCCGACGCCGCCGCGCTCGGCGTCCTCCTGCGCATCGCCTGGCGCTCCCTCGTCCTCGGCGGACACCGGGGCGGCGACCTGCTCCACCTGATGGAACGCATCCTCGTCGCCGAGCGCGGCGGCCCGTCCATGTTCGCCACCTGCACCCTCCTCACCCTCGACCAGAACGCGGCGACCGCCACCCTCCATCTCGCCGGTCACCACGAACCCCTCCTCACCACGGCGGAGGGCACCCGGGAGCTGACCGCCACCCACGGCATCGCCCTGGGCCTCCTGCCGGGGCTGCGCGACTGGCCCTCCACGGTCGTCCCGCTCCCGGCCGACGCGGCCCTGACCCTCTACACCGACGGCCTGACCGAGGGCCACAACGGCACGATGGGCGAGCGCCTCGGCGTCGAGGGGCTGCTCACCCTGATCGGAAAGCTGCCGCCGACCGATCCGGCCGCCCACGTGGACCTCGTCATCCAGGAGACCCACGCCCTGAACGCCGGCCGTCACACCGACGACCTCGCCGTTCTGCGCCTCGACTGGGACAACCGGTAGCCGACGGTCCGGCGGGCAGCCCCCGCCGGACCGTCGACAGAGCGTTCACTGTCAGGTGAGTGCAACGAACGGGCGGTGGACGTTGCATTCGATCCAGAGTCCATTGCAATGAAAATATTGCCATGAGCTGCATGAATGGCACTTCTGCGCAACTGTCGTGTTGCTTGAGCACTGAAGGCAACGTAGCGTTTCCTTCATCGGAAACCGTATGGGCGGTTCGTGGGGTGGTCATCGACGGGGGCGGATCATGGAGACAGCGCAGAGCCGGAAGCAGACCGAGCCCGGAGCCTTCACCGCCTTCGCCCGCTTCGTGCTCTGCGGCGGCGGGGTGGGGCTCGCCTCCAGTTTCGCCGTGACGGCCCTCGCCTCCTGGATGCCCTGGATCCTGGCCAACGCCCTGATCACCGTGGTCTCCACGCTCCTCGCCACCGAACTGCACGCCCGCTTCACCTTCGGCGCGGGCGGGCGCGCGACCCGGCGCCAGCACGCGCAGTCGGCCGGCTCGGCGGCGGCCGCGTACGCGGTGACCTGCGCCGCGATGCTCGCCCTGCAGCAACTGGCGGCCGAGCCCGGAGCGATGCTCGAACAGGCCGTCTACCTGTCGGCCTCCGCACTCGCCGGTGTCGCGCGGTTCGCGGTGCTGCGCCTGGTGGTCTTCGCGCGGAACCGCTCGCAGGCGGCCCCCGCCCCCATCGCCCGTCCGGTGTACGCGACCGTGGCCCGCTCCTCGGCCCCGGCCGGCCCCGCAGGACTCTGCCGCGCCGCCTGAACGTCCCGGGCCGGGTGCCGCGAAGCCGCCGCCCCGCTCCCGGCCCGGGCCGCCTGCGGGCCCTGCTCCCCCGCCAGGCCCGGGCTCACCACCTTCAGCAGGTCGCCGGGCATGCCCAGTCCGCGGACCCCGGGGCCGCCCGGGTTGGTCTGGAGGATGCCACGCCGTCTCGAAGGGTCGGTCGACGCGATGCGCGGGACGGCGATTTCGATGGTGCGCCCGTCCGGCTCGCCGTAGTCGAGGGGGACGGTGAGGCGCGCGCACCGCGTGCCGCTCGCGGTGAGCGCGGCGTCCCGGCAGGCCGTCCAGTCGACCGGTTGGTGGCGGTACCGGTCCAGACCGTGTCCTTCGGCCGCCGGGCCCCCGACGTGGGTCGAGGTGGCCGGCACCGTCGGGGCCGGGGCCGCCGGCGCCGCAGGCGGGGAGGTCGTGGCGACGGCGGCGACCGACAGGACGAACGTGCCGAGTGCAGTGGCTTTGCTCACGGCTCGCCAACGTACGGGTCCGACACCGGGCCGGGCGCGTACGTCATGGAGTGTCGCGGGGCCGGGCCGCCGAGCACCCCGAACAGCGCAGCCACGTGACCGCGGATCAGGCACCGGCCCGCTCCGGAAGGTGGGTCCGACGGACCGTCTACCCTCGCGAAACCCCAGGTCGGAGGGGACTGTCAGTGCCCCGTCCTAGGGTGGGAACAACGTTGGAGGGGGCGCCGGAAAGGCGTCGAAGAAGCGTGGGAAGAGGGGCAGCACCTTGTCTGCGAACCGGATCAAGCACAAGGTCAACCACGTCTCGCTGGTGGTCGACAACTCCGGCTCGATGCGCCAGCACGAGGCACAGCTCGTGCGCGTGGTGGACGAGTTCGTGAAGGGCCTTCAGGAGGAGTCCGACCGGCTCGGTCACGAGACCCGCATCAGCCTCTACGCCTTCGATCACGAGGTGCAGAACCTGGTCTGGGACATGGACGTCAAGCACCTGCCGTCCCTGCGGGGCCTCTACGAGGTCAACAACGGTGCGACGGCGCTGATCGAGGCGGCCGTGAAGTCCGTCGACGACCTGAAGAACATCTGGGAGGGGTACGGGGAGCACTCCTTCCTCCAGGTGGTCGTCACCGACGGCGAGGAGAACGCCTCGGGCTTCTCGGAGTCCGGCCGGATGCACACCCGCCTGGGCGGCAGCCGGGGCAAGGCCGTCCTGAGCACGTGGATGGACCGCATCCGGAGTGCCATGGACGACCTTCCCGACCACTGGACCTCGGCGATCCTCGTCCCGAACTCCCTGGCCAAGCGCACCGCCCAGGAGTACGGCTTCCCGGCGGGCAACATCGCGATCTGGGACGCCGACTCCAGCAAGGGCGTCGAGGAGGCCATCGGCACCGTCAAGAAGGCTGCCACGGACTTCCTGCGGGGCCGCGAGCAGGGGGTGCGCGGCACCAAGAACCTGTTCTCCATGGGCCAGGACCTGAGCACGGCCGAGGTGAAGGCCAGCCTCGACGCCCTGGACACCGGCAAGTACGTCCTGATCCCGGTCGACGAGCAGTCACCGATCCGCGACTTCGTCACCGGCGCCGGACACCCGTACACCACCGGGTGCGCCTTCTACGAGCTGTCCAAGCGCGAGAAGATCCAGGGCACCAAGCAGCTCGCCGTGGCGGAGAAGGACCCGGCCACCGGCCTGATGACGGGCAGGGTGTTCTCGGGCCCGGCGGCCCGCCGGCTTCTCGGCCTGCCGAAGTCGGAGGCGACGGTGAAGCCGGGCGACAACCCCGAGTACACCGTGTTCGTCCAATCGACCTCCGTCAACCGGAAGTTGGTGTCGGGCACCAACGTGCTCGTCATCCTCTAGTGAGCTGGTCTTGAGATCTGTGGTCGCCACGTGAGGCGCGTTGCGTTTCAGTTCTGATGTTCGCGTGGTCGTGAGTGGTGACAGGCCGTCAGAGCTGCGGTCTGCTGAGCGTATGGGTGACAGCAGACTGCAGCC
>NZ_JAQYWW010001136.1:0-596 GCF_036322525.1 Streptomyces sp. BE20
ACCGGCGGCATCGTCGCGGCCCCCACCACCTCACTGCCCGAGGACATCGGCGGCGAGCGGAACTGGGACTACCGCTACACCTGGCTGCGGGACGCCGCGATCACCCTCTCCTCCCTGCTGCGCACCGGCTACCGGGACGAGGCCAAGGCCTGGCGCGAGTGGCTGCTGCGCGCGGTCGCCGGAGACCCGGAGAACCTGCAGATCATGTACGGCATCGCCGGCGAGCGCGAGCTCACCGAGTCCTCCCTCGACTGGCTGCCCGGCTACGAGGGGTCCCAGCCGGTCCGGGTCGGCAACGGCGCGGCCGGTCAGCTCCAGCTGGACGTCTACGGCGAGGTCGTCGAGGCGCTGCACCTGGCCCACATGACCGGACTGGTCCGCAACGACCACGCCCACCACCTCCAGCTGCGCCTGATCGAGTACCTGGAGGACCACTGGACCGAGCCCGACGAGGGCATCTGGGAGGTCCGCGGCCCGCGCCGGCACTTCGTCCACTCCAAGGTGATGGCCTGGGTGGCGGTGGACCGCACCATCAAGCTGCTGGAGCAGAACCCCGAGGACGCGCCCGCCGACGGCCACCTGGAGCGCTGGCGGGA
>NZ_JAQYWW010001137.1:0-302 GCF_036322525.1 Streptomyces sp. BE20
CGACCCCTTGACTGAGTCACGCGCGCCGTGGGGGCGGGGCGGGGCGGGGGCGTTGGTGTGTGGGTGGCGGTCGTCCCCTGCGGGCGCGGGGGGGGGGGGGGGCGGGGGGGGGGGGGGGGGGCGGGGGGCGGGGCGGGGCCGGGGGGGGGCGGGCCGCGGGCCGGGTCGCCCTGACGCGGTCGCTGGACACCGGGCCCAGGGTGCCGCCGCCCGTGGTGTTCCGCGGCCGGACCGTGGGCGCCATCGCCGAACGGCTGGCCTCGTGACGACGACCCGCCCGACGACCCGCCCGACCGCCCGCC
>NZ_JAQYWW010001138.1:0-1255 GCF_036322525.1 Streptomyces sp. BE20
CGCGACTCCAAAGACCCCCAAGGCCCCGCGCTCGTCTTCGAGGCCGACGCCTTCGCCGCGTTCGTCGACGCCGTCCGGTCCAGTGAGTTCGGCACCGCCTGACAACCGCTCCCCGACGGCTCCGCCCGGCACGACCGGGCGGAGCCGTCGTGCCCTCCCGTCAGGCCGCCCGCCAGCCGGGGGCGTACTCGATGTGAAGCATCCCGGGGTCCGTCTTCGCCTGCGTCCAGAAGCCCTTCCCGCGGCTCTGACCGGGCTCGTGGTCCAGCTCGACGCAGTAGTGAACGCCCCCCGAGTACCCGGCCGCCGCCGCGGGCCCCTCAGTACCGAGCGACCTGACCAGCGATCCCGACCAGCGGAACGCCTCGGCGGTCCCCGAGACGAACAACGTCCGCGCCGCGATGGCGAAATGCAGCCCGTCCCGCCACTCGGCGTGGCGGTGGCGCGCGTAGTCGATCCCGTCCTCCGCCGGGAAGTCCGTCTCCGGGATGTCCACGGTGTGCGGCGCCCCCGCGCCCAGCCGGGCCCGGACCTCCTTCCACCGTGAGGGCGGCAGGCCCACACCGTGCTGGAACAGGACGAGGTCCAGCCCGAGCCCGTTGTGCACCCAGTCCGACATTCCGACCGGTCCACGGGCCCAGGCCCGGAGCGGCAGGTGGACCAGCGAGCGCCGCGAGCGTGCGGCCAGCGCCCAGGCCGTGGCCAGGACCCCGGCCCCCGCGCGGTCGGCGTACAACTGCATCGAGAACTGGCTCTCGTACAGCGCGGCCCGGCCCTCCCGCGGGACGGCGGACACCACCCGGTACTCCCCCCGCCCCGTCCTGACCCGGTGGATCGTGGTCCTCAACTTCACCGCGCAGCCCGCATTCGCCCTCCGACGCTCCCGCCCCCGGTCCCTTCCGGAGGACGCGGCCTTTCTACCTCGCGCCACGGGCCCCTGTCGCCCGCATTTCCGCGCCCGCACGTACCAGGCGCGCCGCACTCCCCCTTCACGGCGTTCCGCCCCGCCGGATGACACCCGGCGGGGCGGAACGGACCGGCAGCACCCGCGCGGCGCGGGCGGTCGCCTCTGAACAGGACCTCGACGGCGGAAGGTCAGACCTTGCGGATGTTGTAGGCGATGCCGCTGCCGGCGCAGCCGCTGGTGCTGACGGAGCCGGAGACGACCCAACCCGCCGGGATCGGCGAGAACGAGCACACGGTGGCGTAGGTCTGCGTGGTGATCTTGGCGATCGAGTACGCGTAACCGGTGCCC
>NZ_JAQYWW010001139.1:0-45392 GCF_036322525.1 Streptomyces sp. BE20
CCCGAAGACCTCGAACACGTCGCCCAGGAACTCAACGGCCGCCCACGCAAGACGCTCGGCTGGAATACCCCAGCCGAGCGTCTACGTGATCTACTCACCACCTAAACCACGTGGTGTTGCGACGACCCCCAGAACCCAAGCTGGGCGGTCGGGGCCTTCGTGCTGCCATGGCTTGCAGAGGCGGAGGATACGAGATTCGAACTCGTGAGGGGTTGCCCCCAACACGCTTTCCAATTCTCCCGAACGCCGTCTGCCGGGGTTCAGACCTGTTCTGACCTGCGCCGGAGCGAACCGTCGGGTGGCGGTCGAACCAGCCGGACGGCGATGAATGAGACCAGAACTGAGACCACGCTACCTGGCACCTGCAGCTGGATCGTCCACCTCGTGCCTGGTCAGCTGTCCGTGTCTTTGGGGTGCCGGGGCGAGGCGTAGACGAGATGTACGGTCCGCCCTGGCTCGTCGACGAGGTAGCGCACGCGCCCGCCGGCGGTCACCTCGTACTCCCACTGCGGCAGCTCGCTCCCTCCGAGGGTGCGAGCCGCCAGACGCCCCCGAAGCCGGTGCTGCCGATCAGGGTCGCCCATGGACATGGGGTCGGTGCGAAGGGCTTCGAAGCAGCGTCGTGTATTCCCGGGAGCTTCGGAGCAGAGATCGCCCCACCCCTTGGCCGCCTCATTGGTGGCGAACCGTAGCCGCCATTCGCTGCCGATCGGCGGTGGTGGGACGTCGTCGCCGCGTTTGGGGCTCATGGGTTGGGAACCTCGCCGTGGTCGTCACCGGGAAGCAGTTCGGTGAGCTGCGCAGCCAGTTCCGGATCCGCCAGGATTCGGGCTGTGGCGCGCCACTCGACGATCACTCTGTGCAGATTGGCGTGGACGTCCAGCTCCACCACGTCGCGAGTGGCGTTCACGAGGTCGACGATAAACTCCCGGACCTCTTCGGCCGACAGGTGGCGGGTCCACGGGAAGACCTCGGGGAGCGCGAGGAGGACGGCGCGAGCGCCCTCGCTGCTGGTGATCAGCGCTGCGAACAGTCGTGCGGTGACGTCGGCGGTCTCTTCGCGCTGACGGTCGTGGCGCTCCGTGGTCAGGTACAGGTCCTCGCCGTCGCGGCGTGTGACGTGAATGCGCTGTGCCTGTTCGACACTGTCCGCGACGCGCTTGGAGTTCTTCGACAGGTCGGAGAACGACACGGTGAGAGTGGACATGTCTTGATGTTACTTCGGAATACGTTCCGAAGTCAACTGATTGCAGATGTCGAAATCGCCGTTCGCCCCTCGGGGGTGCCTGCATGGACTCGTAACACGATCTTGTGAATTGTTGCCGGTGTGACGATTCGTCCGTTCGTGATGGTGTGAGCAGCAAGCCGTGGATCGTGGACGACGAGCTATGAGCCCGGATCGAACCGCCGTTGCCGGCCCGGTCGGAGCAGTCACCGGGCCTTCGCCCGGTCGATGACCGGCGTCTGGACGACGTGATCGTGCTCCATGGGGAGCGCGCGCACCGCGTTCCCGGCGGCGCTGGCCCACGCGTCGGCCTTTGGGATCTTCGGCATGCTGTCGCCCGAATGCTCGCCGTCCGCCTCGTCTGGGCTCGGGGCGGCTGTTGCCCTCGTGATTCTGCCCGTGCCTCCGGCACGGCACCCGGAGCCGGGAGCGACGAAGGCCCGGACCGCTGAGCGGTCCGGGCCTTCTGCCGGCGGAGGATACGAGATTCGAACTCGTGAGGGGTTGCCCCCAACACGCTTTCCAAGCGTGCGCCCTAGGCCACTAGGCGAATCCTCCGTGGGAGAGCTTAGTACATGTTCAGGGGTGGTCGCGACCACGTATCTCGTAGGTGGGGGCGAGGGGTGGCCTGCGGATGAGGGGAGGGGGTGGTGGTGGAGGGGTGGGCCCGGGATCCGGTAGTGTTGGGGGCAGCCCCTCGTGTGGCGTTATCTCTCTGAACCCCCCCAGGGCCGGAAGGCAGCAAGGGTAAGAGGGCTCTGACGGGTGCACGGGGGGTCTTTGCGTTCCCGGGGGAGCCCGGTGGGCACGGGCGGGGCCGGGGCGGGTCGAGGGGCGACGCGTTTGTCCGTCCGTCCCGATATCGTCGGTGGTGTGTCCCTAGCCCTGTACCGCCGCTATCGCCCCGAGACCTTCGCGGAGGTCATCGGTCAGGAGCACGTGACCGCTCCGCTCCAGCAGGCCCTGCGCAACAACAGGGTCAACCACGCCTACCTGTTCAGCGGCCCGCGCGGCTGCGGGAAGACGACCAGCGCGCGCATCCTGGCCCGCTGCCTCAACTGTGAGCAGGGCCCGACGCCGACGCCGTGCGGTGAGTGCCAGTCCTGCCGGGACCTCGCCACGGGCGGGCCCGGGTCGATCGACGTGATCGAGATCGACGCGGCCTCGCACGGTGGTGTGGACGACGCGCGCGAGCTGCGGGAGCGGGCGTTCTTCGCCCCGGTGCACAGCCGGTACAAGATCTTCATCCTGGACGAGGCGCACATGGTGACCCCGGCCGGCTTCAACGCGCTGCTGAAGGTGGTGGAGGAGCCGCCGGAGCACCTCAAGTTCATCTTCGCGACCACCGAGCCGGAGAAGGTGATCGGGACGATCCGGTCCCGGACGCACCACTACCCGTTCCGGCTGGTGCCGCCCGGCACGCTGCGCGACTACCTGGCGGAGGTGTGCGGCCGGGAGGAGATCCAGGTCGAGGACTCGGTGTTCCCGCTGGTCGTGCGGGCCGGTGCCGGGTCGGTGCGTGACTCGATGTCGGTGATGGACCAGTTGCTGGCCGGTGCCACCGAGGGCGGTGTGACGTACCGGATGGCCACCGCGCTGCTCGGGTACACCGACTCGGCGCTGTTGGACGAGGTGGTCGATGCCATTGCCGCGCACGACGGGGCGACGGTGTTCCAGGCCGTCGACCGGGTGGTCGAGGGCGGGAACGATCCGCGTCGCTTCGTCACGGACCTGCTGGAGCGGCTGCGGGACCTCGTGATCCTCGCCACGGTGCCGGACGCGGGGGAGAAGGGTCTGCTCGACGCGCCGGCGGACCGGGTGGTGGTGATGCAGGCGCAGGCGGACTCGTTCGGCGCGGCCGAGCTGAGCCGGGCGGCGGACATCGTCAACACCGGACTGACGGAGATGCGCGGGAACGCGGCGCCCCGGCTCCAGCTGGAGCTGATCTGTGCCCGGGTGATGTTGCCGGGCGCGTACAGCGACGAGCTGTCGTTGCAGGCGCGGCTGGACAAGCTGGAGCGCCGGGCGGCGGCCGGCGGGTTCGCCGGCGGTGGTCCGGGTGGTTTGGGTGGTCCCGGTGTCGCCGGCCTCGGAGCTCTCGGGGCGATCGGGGTCGGTGAGGGCGGCGGGATCGCGGCCGGCGGGACGGCTCCTCCGGTGGCGGCGGTGCCGGAGGTCCAGCAGGTGGCGGCCCCGGCGGTGGAGTACGTGCCGCAGGCGCCCGCTCCGGTACCCGCGCCCGCCGCCCCTGCGGCGCCGGCGGCTCCGGCCGCTTCCGCGCCCGGGGCGTGGCCGATCAAGCGGAGCTTCTCGCCGGCCGGTGAGGCGTCCGCTCCCGCCCCGGCCGCTGCCCCCGCGCCCGCTGCCCCCGTGCAGCAGCCGCAGCAGCCCGCCCCGGCGCCCGCACCTGCGGCGGCCGGTGGGCAGCCGTCGGCGGCGGCGCAGCAGGGCGCCGGGCAGGTCCGGCAGCTCTGGCCGCAGATCCTGGAGGCGGTGAAGAACCGGCGCCGGTTCACCTGGATCCTGCTGAGCCAGAACGGCCAGGTCGCCGGGTTCGACGGCAGCGTGCTCCAGGTCTCGTTCATCAACGCCGGCGCGCGGGACAGCTTCGTCAGCAGCAACAGCGACGACGTGCTGCGCCAGGCGCTGGCGGACGCGCTCGGGGTGGACTGGCGGGTCGAGTGCATCGTCGACCCCTCGGGCGGAGTCGGCGGGACCCCCGGTGGTGGTCCCTCGGGCGGCTTCGGCGGCGGTGCCGGCGGCGGTGGTGGCTGGGGAGCTGCACCGGCGCGTCCGGCGGCGTCCGCGCCCCCTGTGGCGCCTGTCGCCCCGGCGCCCGTGGCCGCCCCCGTACCGGCGCCTGCGCCGGTCGCCGCGCCCCAGGCGATGCCGGTCACGCCGAGGCCGTCACCGGTCCAGGCACCTCCGCCCCAGGCCGCCCCGGCGCGTCCGGTGCAGGCGGTGGCCCCGGAGGACGACATCCCGGAGGAGGACGACCCGGACCTCAACGAGGAGGCCTTCTCCGGCCAGGATCTGATCGTCCGGGAGCTGGGTGCGACCGTGCTGGAGGAGATCCGGCACAGCGGCGGCTGAGCCGACCGGGCAGCACGTAGGCTCGGGGCGAGGACGCACACAGAACGCAGGACCGAACGCAAGGAGTGAGCCGTGTTCCCCGGTGGTGGCCAGCCCAACATGCAGGCGCTGCTCAAGCAGGCGCAGAAGATGCAGCAGGATCTCGCCCAGGCCCAGCAGGAGCTGGCCGAGGCGAAGGTGACCGGTTCGGCGGGCGGCGGCCTGGTCGAGGCGACGGTGACCGGTGCCGGTGAGCTGGTGGCGCTGACCATCGCCCCGGCGGCCGTGGACCCGGAGGACACCGAGACCCTGGCCGACCTGGTCCTGGCGGCGGTCCGTGACGCGAACCAGTCGGCGCAGAAGATGCAGGCCGAGCGGATGGGCCCGCTGACCCAGGGCCTCGGCGGCGGCGGCATCCCCGGCCTGCCGTTCTGATCGTCGGTTCAGGGACAGGCAGAGGGACAGATACACGCACAGGCACAGGGCCAGGGCCAGGGCCGGCAAGCCCCGGCCCGGCCCGGTTCCGCCCGGACGGCCGGGCCGTTCGGGCAGTGCCGGGCGGTCGGGACGAATCGGTACGTGTCGGTACGAGGGGCTCCCCGGCGGCCGGTGGAGGGCTCTCGACCGGCCGGTAGGAGGGTTTCGGGACGGTTCCCGAGGCCCCGGAGATCTGTAGTTCAGACAACGGACCTGTGTGATTTATGCGGGAGACGGGCGTCGGGCGGTGTGCCCGACGCCCGATTCGTTGGATGATGGCACCGGAGCACCCCGCGCGGGTGCCACCGTTCCACCTGAGGGAAGGCGCGACGTTGTACGAGGGCGTGGTTCAGGACCTGATCGACGAACTGGGCAGGCTGCCCGGCGTCGGGCCCAAGAGCGCCCAGCGGATCGCCTTCCACGTCCTGCAGGCCGACCCCGTCGACGTGCGCCGGCTGGCGCACGCGCTGCTGGAGGTCAAGGACAAGGTCCGGTTCTGCGCCGTCTGCGGCAACGTCGCGGAGGCCGAGCGGTGCCGGGTCTGTCTCGACCCGCGGCGCGACCTCGCCGTCATCTGCGTGGTCGAGGAGTCCAAGGACGTGGTCGCCATCGAGCGCACCCGTGAGTTCCGTGGCCGCTACCACGTACTGGGCGGCGCGATCAGCCCGATCGAGGGCGTCGGCCCGGACGACCTGCGGATCCGGGAGCTGCTGGCGCGGCTCGCGGACGGCACGGTCACCGAGCTGATCCTGGCCACCGACCCCAACCTGGAGGGGGAGGCGACCGCCACCTATCTGGCCCGGCTCTGCAAGCCGATGGGTCTGAGGGTGACCCGGCTGGCGAGCGGCCTGCCCGTCGGCGGGGATCTGGAGTACGCGGACGAGGTCACACTCGGTCGCGCCTTCGAAGGGAGACGACTGCTCGATGTCTGACCGGACCATCAACCAGCAGCCCCACACGCCCCACCAGGCCGGACCGGAGCAGGACCGGCACAGCTGGCACACGCACGCGCACGGCTCGGAGCCGGACGACTTCGCGGTGCAGATCGCGGACTCGGTGGAGAGCTTCGTGCTCGCCGTCACCGAGGTGGCCAAGGGCGACGAGCCCGGCAGCGCGGTCTCCCTCCTCCTGTTGGAGGTCTCGCAGCTGCTGCTGGCCGGCGGCCGGCTGGGCGCGATCGAGGACGTCGTGCCGGAGGACCGGTTCGAGCCCGACACCGGGCCGGAGCCGGACGGCGAGCAGCTGCGGGAGCGGCTGGCCGCCCTGCTTGCGCCGATCGACGTCTACCACGAGGTCTTCGACCCGTACGGGCCGCCGGAGAAGCCGAGCGCGTTCCGGATCTCGGACGACCTCGCCGGGGTGGTGAGCGAGCTCCAGCACGGGCTCACCCACTACCGCGAGGGGCGGGTCAGCGAGGCGCTCTGGTGGTGGCAGTTCTCCTACCTGTCCAACTGGGGCACGACCTGCACGGCGGTGCTGCGGGCGCTGCAGTCGCTGATCGCGCACGTCCGGCTGGACAGCCCGATCGGGGCGGCGCCGGACGGTGCGGACACCGACAACGACGGGCTCACCGACGAGCAGCTCGAACAGCAGGCCGGCGACCTCATGGCGGCCGAGCTGGGGATCGGGCGCTGAACCCACAGGGAGCCCCCACCGGGAGCCCCTGCCAGGAGCCCCCACCGGGAGCCCCGGGAGCGGGCCCCGGCGGGGCTCCGGGAACGGGTCGGGGTCCCGGGAACGTGTCCGGGGAACGTTCCGGCAGGGGTCGGCGGGGGTCGGCACGCATTGTGACGCAGACCTCAGGGTTTTCCGTCGAAGAGAAAACCCCGGGGCTGCCGACCGTTTGCCCGCCGATTCTGCGGGGCGGTGCGGGATACCCCGCAGACCTGCCCGTGGCCCCGCCCGAACCGCCGCTCACCTGCTGAAACGTGTGTCTCATCATATGGAAACCGGCAGGTGTCGCACCCCTGCTCGGTAGACTGGCGCGGACCGCACCACCCCCGCCACCCGGGGGTGCGGGGGCCGAGCGCCCCCGGAAACGACACAAGTCGAGGAGCGCACGTGGGCCTTGTCGTGCAGAAGTACGGCGGCTCATCCGTTGCGGATGCCGAGGGCATCAAGCGCGTGGCCCGTCGAATCGTTGACGCCAAGAAGGCCGGCCATGAGGTCGTCGTCGTGGTGTCCGCGATGGGCGACACGACGGACGAGCTCATCGAACTCGCGGAGCAGGTGTCACCTCTCCCCGCCGGCCGCGAGTTCGACATGCTGCTGACCGCTGGAGAGCGCATCTCCATGGCTCTGCTGGCCATGGCGATCAAATCCCTGGGTCACGAGGCCCAGTCCTTCACAGGCAGCCAGGCCGGTGTCATCACCGACTCCGTCCACAACAAGGCGCGCATCATCGACGTGACGCCGGGCCGCATCCGCACCGCCCTGGACGAGGGCAACATCGCGATCGTGGCCGGCTTCCAGGGTGTCTCGCAGTCGAGCAAGGACATCACCACGCTCGGCCGCGGCGGCTCCGACACCACGGCCGTCGCCCTCGCCGCGGCCCTCAGGGCCGAGGTCTGCGAGATCTACACCGACGTGGACGGCGTGTTCACCGCCGATCCGCGCGTGGTGAAGAAGGCCCGCAAGATCGACTGGCTGGCGTACGAGGACATGCTGGAGCTGGCCTCGTCCGGCTCCAAGGTGCTGCTCGACCGCTGTGTGGAGTACGCGCGCCGCTACAACATCCCGATTCACGTACGCTCGTCCTTCTCGGGCCTTCCCGGGACGATCGTCAGCAACGACAACCCGCACCAGCCCGAAGGGGGCGAGATGGAGCAGGCCATCATCTCCGGAGTCGCCCACGACACGTCCGAGGCCAAGGTCACGGTCGTAGGCGTGCCCGACAAGCCGGGCGAGGCGGCGCGCATCTTCCGCGCGATCGCCGACGCCGAGGTCAACATCGACATGGTGGTGCAGAACGTCTCCGCCGCGTCGACCGGTCTGACCGACATCTCGTTCACCCTGCCGAAGGCCGAGGGCCAGAAGGCCATCGACGCGCTCGACCGGGTCAAGGAGGGCATCGGCTACGAGTCGCTCCGCTACGACGACGCGATCGGCAAGATCTCGCTCGTCGGTGCGGGCATGCGCTCCAACCCGGGCGTCACCGCGACCTTCTTCGAGGCGCTCTCCGCCGCCGGGGTCAACATCGAGCTGATCTCCACCTCGGAGATCCGCATCTCGGTGGTCACCCGCGCCGAGGACGTCAACGCGGCCGTGCGCGCCGTCCACAGCGCCTTCGGGCTGGACAGCGACACGGACGAGGCCGTCGTCTACGGAGGCACCGGGCGATGACCCGGCGGCCGAACCTCGCCGTCGTCGGGTCCACCGGCGCGGTCGGTGAGGTGCTCCTCGGCCTGCTCTCCCTCCGTCAGGACATCTGGGGCGAGATCCGTCTCGTCGCCTCCCCGCGCTCGGCCGGCCGTAAGCAGACCGTGCGCGGGGAGCTCGCGGAGGTGCTCCCGCTCACCGAGGAGTGCTTCGACGGGATCGACGTCGCGGTGTTCGACGTGCCCGCGGACGTCTCCGCCCGGTGGGCGCCGATCGCGGCCGCCAAGGGCGTTGTGGTCGTCGACAGCTCCGGGGCCTTCCGCCTGGACGAGGACGTTCCGCTGGTCGTGCCCGAGGTCAACGCGGCGGCGGTGCGACTGCGTACGCGCGGCATCGTGGCCGGCCCCGACTCCACCACGCTGACGATGATCGCGGCGGTCGGTGCGCTGCACGCCGAGTACGGGCTCGCCGCGCTGGTCGTCTCCTCCTACCAGGCCGCCTCCGGCGTGGGCCGGGCCGGCGCCGACGCGCTGCGCGGGCAGCTCGCGCAGGTGGCCGGTACCGAGGTCGGCGAACAGACCGGCGACCTGCGGGCCGTGATCGCCGACCACGGCCCGTTCGCCGCCCCGCTCGCGCTCAACGCGGTGCCATGGGCCGGCACGCTGACCGACGGCGGCTGGTCCTCCGAGGAGCGCACGGTACGGGACGAGTCCCGCAAGATCCTCGGCCTGTCCGCGCTCAGGGTCTCCGCCACCTGCGTCCGCATCCCGGTGGTGCGCACCCACGCGGTCGCCGTGCACGCGGTGTTCGAGCGGGAGGTCACCCAGGAGCACGCCCAGGAGATCCTCCGGGACGCCCCCGGCGTGGTGCTCTACGACGATCCGGCGGCGGGCGAGTTCCCTACGCCGAACGACGTCGTCGGTACCGATCCGGTGTGGGTGGGCCGGGTACGCCGGGCACTGGACGACCCGACGGCGCTGGACCTCTTCCTCTGCGCGGACAACCTGCGCAAGGGCTCGGCGCTGAACGCGCTGCAGATCGCCGAACTGGTCGCGGGGGAACTCGGCCTGTGAGCCGGGTCGGCGGTCCCGTCGTCCGACGGCCCGCCGGGACCGCACCCGGGACCGCACCCGGGACCGCGTCCGGGGCCTCTCGCGACGGCCGGGGCTGCCGCTCCTCGGCCGGCGTCTACGCAGTTTGTTCGCGGACCGCTTGAGGAATCCTCGCCGAATCCCCTGGAGGGGGCTCCGCCCGATGCGGAAGAATGTCCGCCGGGCTGGGCAACCATGACAGGGGATCGAGTGTCCAACGGGCGTGGCGAACGTGATGGTGGGGGCAGGGGCGGGCATCTCGGCAACGGCCGCGGTGACGTTCCCGCCGCGCGCCCAGTGGCCGGCGGATAGGCCGGTAGAAAGCCAGATGACGGTAGTCGCATCCGGCGCCGCTGACTCCGGCGCGGGCACCACCGCGGGGACCAGCGAGGACCTGCTCACCGAGACCTACCAGGCGCACTACCGCTCCCTGCTGCGGCTGGCCGCGCTGCTCCTCGACGACCTCTCCACCTGTGAGGACGTGGTGCAGGAGGCGTTCATCCGGGTGCACGCGGCCCGGCGGCGGGTGCGTGAGCCCGAGAAGACCCTCGCCTACCTGCGGCAGACGGTGGTCAACCTGTCCCGCTCGACGCTGCGGCGCAGGATTCTCGGGCTGAGGCTGCTTCAGAAGCCCATGCCTGACATGGCCAGTGCAGAAGAAGGGGCCTACGATGCGCTGGAACGCGACCAGTTGAAGGCCGCGTTACGGGGTCTGCAACGCCGTCAGCGGGAGGTACTGGTGCTGCGCTACTTCGTGGACATGACGGAGGCGCAGGTCGCCGAGACCCTGGGCATCTCGCTGGGGTCGGTGAAGGCGTACGGCTCACGCGGGATCGCCGCGCTGCGGGTCCAGATGGAGGCCGGGCATGGCTGAGGACGATCGGGTGTCCGGTGAACGGGCCCCCTCCGACGGTGGTCCGGGGGCCGGGAGAGGACCGGGCGGCAGAGACCGAGGTCCGGGAGGTACGGCAGGGCCTGGGAGCGCGGGAGTATTCGGCGCCCCGGGCGGGTTCCGGGGGTTCGCCGGGGCCGGGGCAGGGGCCGGAGCCGGAGCCCTAACCGGGGCCGAGACCGGGGCCGGGGCCGACGACGGCGAGGTCGATCCGCTCGGCTCGGAGGAACGACTCGTCCGGGCGCTGATGCAACGGGCCGTGGCCGAGGTCCAGCCCGCCCCCGGCGGCCTGCAGCACATCCGCCGGGCGGTGCCGCGCAGACGGGCCGCGCGCCGGGGCGCCTGGACCGGCGCCGCCGCGCTGGCCGCCGTCGTCTCCGTCCTGCTGCCGACCCTGCACGACGACGAACACCTCGGTCTCTCCGGCGGCCCCGGCTCGCCCAACGCACACGGCGGCACCGCCTCGTCGACCTCCTCGGGGACCGCACCCGGTGGAGGCATCGTGTGGCCGAGCCTGCCGCCGGCCCCCGACGTGAGCACGCCCACCTCGCCGGGCAGCCCGTCCGGCACCGCCGGGACCTCGCCGAGTGCCGACGCGAGCACCACCCGCCCGGCGCCCGGGACCTCGGCCCCGGCCGCCGCCACCGGCACCGGCGGCGAGAGCGGGCCGATGCCGCTCTGCACCCGTGGCGATCTCGGGCAGGGCACCGCCCAGGTCGGTACGGCCGACCCCGACGGCCGGATCTACGGGTACTTCACGGTGACCAACACGTCCGCGCACAGCTGCCGGCTCGGCGGGCCCGGTTCGGTCACGGTCACCGGCACCGTCGGGACGGAGTCCGGGCGGATCCGGATCGCCGATCACACGGCGGGCGGTCCGGCGACCGGGCTGCCCGCGCGCTCGACGGATCCTGCGGCGGGGACGGGCGGCGGCACCGACGGTCTCGTGCTCGCGCCCCGGGCCGGGTACCGGGTGGACTTCGGGTGGGTGCCGGACGCCGCCGGCTGCCCGACGCCCGGCGGGACGACCTCGCCGAGCGCCTCCGCCGGCCCCGGGCAGAGCACGACGGGCGGAGCCACCGGCGGCAGCGCCGGCAGCGCGACGGCCGGCGGTACGGCGGGTGGCGGCGCCGCTCCGGGGCCGGGCGCGGGCACCGGTGCGGCGCCGGGATCGGCCGGCGGCGCGAGCGGCGGTGCGGGAACGGACGCGGGCGCGGGTGCGAGCGGCGGGACGGGTCCCGGCCTGCTGAGCGCCGGCCCGACCGGATCGACGAGCGGGCCGCGCCTGTCCACCGGGTCGGCCCCGGAGGCCGGCTTCACCGCGGGGACGAGCGCGGAGCCGCCGCCGAGCACTGCGACGACACCCCTGTCGACCGGTGCGCCGAGTCCGTCGGCCACCTCGACGGCCGGGCCCGGCAAGCCGTTGACGAGCGTCACGCTGGCCTACACCCCGGCGCCGGGCAACCCGCCCGCGTCCGTCGCCGTCCTCCCGGGCGTCTGCGCGGGCACGGTCTACCGCACCGCGCCCGACCCGCTTCCGTCGGCGCTCCCGGCTCCGAGCGCCTCGCCCTCGTCGGGGTGAGTGCGGGGGCGGTCCCGGGGCGCCGCACGCGGGGCCGGGCGCCGGGCAGTGGTGAGAGGAAGCAGCAGGAGTAGGGGACCGGCGAGGGGGCGCAGGGCGGCGTCCTGGGCGGTTGCGGCGCGGACCGGCGGGGCCTCGCGGCGGGGGACGTCGGCCGGTCCGACTTTCCGCTCCGGGGGGTGGTGTCCGGGCCGGGCGGGGGGCCTGGGGTCGGGCGGCGTGTGAGGAGTGGTTACCGTGGGGGTGTGTACCGGTTCCTCCTCACCCCGCGCTGGCTGAGCGGCACCGCGTTGGCCGTCGCGGCCGTCGCGGTGTGCGTCTGGCTCGGCTCCTGGCAGCTCGGTCGGTTCGAGGACAAGGTCGCCTCGCAGGAGGAGATCAGCCGGTCGGTGAACGACGCCGGTGCTTCCCGGCCGCTCGGTGAGGTGCTCGGCGCCGACCGGCCGCAGGTCACCACGGACACCGTCGGCCAGGCCGTGACGGTGACCGGCACCTTCGACCAGGAACACCAACTGCTCGTGCCCAACCGGGTGTTGGACGGCAAGCAGGGCTACTACGTGCTGACCCCGCTGCGCACGCCGGACGGGCGGACCGTCGCGGTGGTCCGCGGCTGGGCGGCCGGGACACCGGCTGCCGCGGTGCCCGCCACCGGAATGCCCGCCGGCGCCTCCACGGTCGCGGATTCCACGACCACGACCACGACCGCCGGTGCCGCGCCCGCCGGCGAGGTGACGGTGACCGGCCGGCTGCAGGCCGGCGAGACCAGCGGCAGCGGCGGTGCGGTGGCCGGCGGGCTCCCGGAGGGACAGCTCGGCACGATCAACCGGGCCGCCCTGGTCAACAAGCTCTCCTACGAGGGCTGGTACGACGGCTGGGTGTCCGCCGACGACGCGCCGGCCGGGCTGACCACGGTGCCGACGGTGCAGCCGCAGGGCGGCAACGGACTGAGCCTGCGGGCGTTCCAGAACCTGGGCTACACGCTGGAGTGGTTCGTCTTCGGCGGCTTCGTGGTGTTCATGTGGTTCCGCCTGCTGCGCCGCGAGGCCGAGGCCGAGCAGGACCGGGCCCTGGGACTGGACCCGGTCCTCGACTGACCGGACGGCCGGCTCAGCGCGTGGGCTTCACCGGCGGCACGACGGGCTTGGACGGAACGGCGGGTGCGCTCGGCACCACCGGTGCGGACGGGGTCGGCGCCCCGGACGGAGCGGGCGGAGCCGACGGGCCTGACGACGTGGCCGACGGGGACGGCGAAACGGTCGGCGGCGGGTTGTCGCACCGCCGGCTGCTGCCACTGCCGTTCCCGCCGGCGTTGTCGTCGTCCGAGTCGTAGGTGTCGGTGTGGTGGCGGGCCTTGCGGCCGCTCTTGGAGCCCTTCGAGCCGGACGAGCTCTTGGAACCCGACGAGCTCTTGGAGCCGGACGAGCCCGACTTGGCCAGCAGCACCGTGCCGCCGTGCGGCGCGCCCTCCGCCACGGTCGACGCCACGGTCGGCGCCACGGACCCTGCCACTGAACTCGCCACGGACCCCGCAGCGCCCTCCGGGCCGCGTTCGGCTGCGCCGAGCTCGGCCGTGCGGAAGGCCGCCCGCACCACGACGGCCGCGGCGGCGGCCACGGTCGCCGTGGCCTTGGACGGGGCCGTCGGCGAACTCGCACTCGTCGGTGAGGAGGACGGTGAGGAGGCGGGCGGCGGGCAGGCCGACCCCCCGCCCCCGGTCCCGTCGTCGCCGTCCTGGCCCGAGCAGCCGGTGAGCACCAGGGCCCCGGCCACCCCCACCCCCATGATCGCCAGCAGGCGTCTCACACGTTCCCCCCGTCCCTCTCCTCCGTCTTCTACCGATTCTCTCCGACGCCGCCCGTGCCGAGGTGCCGACCGACGAAGTCGATCTCCAGCCGCAGCTGCTTGATCCGCTCGTCGACGACGAGCGAACCGTGCCCGGCGTCGTACCGGTACACCTCGTGCACCTTGCCCAGCTGCTCCAGCCGCTCGACGTAGTTGTCGATCTGCCGGATCGGGCAGCGCGGGTCGTTCACCCCGGCGCTGATGTAGACCGGGACCCGCACCCGCTCCACGTAGGTCAGCGGGGAGGAGGCGGTCCAGCGCTCGGGCACCTCCTCCGGCGTTCCGCCGAAGAGCGTGCGGTCGATCGCCTTCAGCGCCTCCATCTCGTCGTCGTACGCGGTCAGGTAGTCCGCGACGGGGACGGCGGCGACGCCGAGGCTCCAGAGCTCCGGCTGCACGCCGAGGCCGAGCAGGGTGAGGTAGCCGCCCCAGGAACCGCCGGACAGCACCAGCCGGTCCGGGTCGGCCAGGCCGCTCGCCACCGCCCACTCCCGGACGGCCGCGATGTCCTCCAGCTCGATCAGGCCGACCCGCTCGCGCAGCGCGTCCGTCCAGGCCCGGCCGTAGCCGGTGGAGCCGCGGTAGTTGACCCGGACCACCGCGAAGCCGTGGTCCAGCCAGGCGGCCGGGCCGGCGGCGAAGGAGTCGCTGTCGTGGTGGGTCGGGCCGCCGTGCACCTCGAAGACGGTCGGGAACGGGCCGTCCGCCGGACCTGCCCCGGACGGCCGCTGGACGAGCGCGTGCACCCGGCCGCCGGGGCCGTCCACCCAGACGTCCTCGACCGGGACGGAGGCGGGCGGCACCGCGCCGGGCGCGCGCAGCACCACGCCGCCGGCGGTGGAACGGACCGCGGACGGCTCGGCGGCGGAGGACCAGAGGAATTCCACGGTGCCGTCCGGCCGGGCGGTCGCGCCGCTGACCGTGCCGCGCGGGGTGTCGAGCCGGGTCAGCACGCCCTTGGCGCTCCCCGGGCCGTCCGGGCCGTCCGGGCCGTCCGGGCCGTCGAGCTCGTACGAGAACAGCTCGCTGCGCGCCTCGTACTCGTGCTCGATCAGCAGGGACCGGGCGCCGGGCCGCCACTGGGCGGAGACGTCGCCGGGCAGTTCGCGGCCCTGTTCGTCGCGGAGCGGCAGCGCGGTCTCGACACCGGTCGCGACGTCCCAGATCATCGGTTCCCAGCGGCCGGTGCGCTGCTGGGCGACCAGCAGCCGGGTGTCACCGTCGACCGGGGCGAAGCCCATGCAGGCCACACCGCGCGGTTCCGCGTGCCCGGTGACCTCGTCCAGCTCGGCGACGGTCGCGCCGTCGGAGAGGCGGACCACCCGGATCGCCCCGTGCATCGCGTCGCCGTGCTCGGTGTGGTCGATGGCCAGCAGGGTGCTGTCGTGGCTGAGGTCGCCGACGCCGCCGTACTCCGCGTGCCGGTAGATCTCGACCGGTTCGGCCGCCCCGGGCCGTCGCAGGTGCAGGGTGGTGCCGTGCTCGTCGGTGGACCGGCCGACCACGACGGTGCCGTCCCGGCCGAGGGCCAGGCCCGCGTCGTAGGACGGGTCGAGGCCGGGGACGGCCTCCTCGTCGGGGCCGGTCGCGCCTTCGGGGCGGCCCTCGAAGGGCCGGCGGCGCCAGATGCCGAACTCGTCACCGTCGCTGTCGTCGAACCACCAGATCCACGCGCCGTCGGGGGACAGCTCGGCGTCGGTCGTGCCGTTCGGCCGGTCGGTGACGCGCCGGTGGGTGTCGGTGGCGCGGTCCCAGGCGTAGATCTCGTAGGTGCCGCTGGCGTTGGACACGTACAGCGCCCGGTCGGGGGCGTCCTCCGCCCAGTCCGGCAGGGAGACCCGTGCCGCCCTGAACCGCTGCTCCCACGCCGGAACGGCGCTCTTCTCCTCGCTCATCCACCCATCCAACCCGATCGGGGGGCGGGAACGGAACGGGGGCGGGCGCGGGAGCGGACCCTTCCCGCCCCCGCGCCCGCCCGTCTCCCCTCCGCCACGTCCTCGCTTCCGCTTCCGTACCTGTTCGTGTTCCGTTTCCCGATCGGGTTCCCGCCCCGGGTCCCGGCCGCGCTGTCCGCTCAGGCCGTTCGGCGGGGCAGCAGCTGCACCAGGCCCACCAGCAGCAGCTCCAGCACCGCCAGCGCGCCGACGCTGACGCCGAACGCGGTGGCCGGGTCCGCCGCCCCGTAGTAGAGGATGCCGATCAGTGCGATGCCGAGCGCCCCGGCCACCTGCTGGACGGTGGCCACCACACCCGCCGCCGAACCCGCCAGCCGCGGCTCGACGCAGGCCAGCACCGTCGAGGTCACCGGGGCGATCACCAGACCCATCCCGAGGCCGTCCACGAACAGTCCGGGCGCAAGCCACCAGACGCTGCCGGTGTCCCCGGCCGCGTACACGGCGAGGCCGAGCAGTCCCAGTCCGGCGGCCATCAGCAGCCCGCCCAGTGCGATCGCCTGCCGGCCGAGCCGGGCGACGAAACGGTGCACGGTGGTCGAGGTGAGCAGGTAGCCGGCACCGATCGCGGTGAACACCAGGCCGGCCCCGAGCGCGTCCAGACCGCGGCCCGGCTGCAGGTAGAGGGCGAGCACGAGGAAGAAGGACGCCTGGCCGAGCCAGAAGGCCAGTTGGGCGAGCAGCCCGGCGGTGAAGGCGCGGGTACGGAAGAGCCGGGTGTCGACCAGCGGCGAGCCGGACCGGCCCGTCCGGTGCTGGTGGACCCCGAAGACGGCGAGCACGGCGGCCGAGCCGGCCAGGCAGAGCCACGTCCAGAGCGGCCAGCCCGCCTCGCGGCCCTGGATCAGCGGCAGCACCAGGCCGGTCAGCCCGGTCGTGACCAGCAGCACGCCCACCGGGTCCAGCCCGGGCCGCTGCGGGGCACGCGACTCCGGCAGGCAGCGGCGGACCAGGGCCAGGGCGGCCAGACCGACCGGCAGGTTGATCAGGAAGCAGCTGCGCCAGTCCAGGCCGAACAGGTCGGCGCGGATCAGCACCCCGCCGATCAGCTGCCCGAACACCGCGCCGAGCCCCATGGTCAGCCCGTACATCGCGAACGCCCGGGCCTGGGCGGCCCCGCTGAACGCGGTGCGCAGGATCGCCAGCACCTGCGGGCCCATCAGCGCCGCCGACAGTCCCTGCGCGACCCGGGCGCCGACCAGGGCACCCGCCGTCGGGGCGAGGCCGCAGGCCACGGAGGCGAGGGTGAACAGGGCCAGGCCGAGGCCGAACACCCGGCGGCGCCCGTAGCGGTCGCCGAGCCGCCCGGCGGTGATCAGGCCGGCGGCGAGGGCCAGGCCGAAGCCGGCCACCACCCACTGGACGGCGGCGGGTCCGGCTCTCAGATCGGCCTGGACGGAGGGTATGGCGACGTTGACCACGAAGACGTCGAGGGCGGTCATGAAGGTGGCGGTGAGGACGACGGGCAGCAGGCCCCGGGGCGCGGGGGCCGCGCCGTCGGCCGGGCTGTCCGGGCCGCCCGGGCGGGGGCGGGGGGTGGTGCGCAGGGAGGTGCTCACGGCAGGTGCTCCTCAGGGGCGGGAGGGGGCGTCGTCGGAGGGGGGAGGCGCTGGCGGGGGCGGTGGAGGTGGGGCTCGCGGGAGGAGCGGTCGCCGACGGCGGGGCGGTGGCGGGGGCGGACCGGGTGTGTGGCCGCCCCCGCAGGCGGCACGGCGGCGGCTCAGGCGCCCGGGACGCGGTCCAGGAAGCCGTGCACGGAGGCGATCCGGCCCTCCGGGTCGGCCACCAGCACGTCGAAGCCGATCACCAGCGGCTCCGCGCCGGCCGGCCCCAGGTTCCAGGTGAACCGGGCGATGTCGTGGTGCGCGTCGACCGGGCCGAGGGTGAACACCAGGCCGGGGAACTGCCCCTGGGCGGCGCCGATCAGCGCGTCGACGCCCTCGCGGCCGGTGACCGCGGCCAGCGGGTCGGTGTACCGGCAGTCCTCGGCCCACACCTCGTCGATCAGCTTTCGGCGGGCGGCCGGGTCGGTCTCGTTCCAGACGGCGAGGTAACGCCCGGCGAGCTGCTGGAGGTCGGTCGGCTGGATGGCGTTCATGGTTCTTCTCCCTTGTCCGGTGGGCCGGTCGGCCCCGGTGGGGCGGGTCGTTCCCGCTGTTCACGAAGGTACGGACGGCGGACGGCGGGCGAATCCGTCACGGATAGGTAGGGGCCTACGTAGGCCGCGCCAGTAGGGTCGGGGGCATGGGGACGCTGTACGGGCGGGAACGGGAGCAGGCCGCGGTCGACGCGCTGCTCGACGGGGCGGGGGACGGCCGCAGCGGGGTGCTGGTGCTCCGTGGTGAACCGGGCATCGGCAAGACCGCGTTGCTGGAGTACGCGGTCGCGACGGCGGGCCGGGCGTTCCGGGTGGTCCGCGCGACCGGGGTCGAGTACGAGGCCGAACTCCCCTTCGCCGGACTGAGCCTGCTGCTCGGGCCGGGGCTGGACCGGCTGGACGCCCTTCCCGCTCCGCAACGACGCTCCCTGGAGGGTGCGTTCGGACTGGGGGAAGGCGGCGGTGCGCCCACCGACCGGCTGCTCACCGGACTGGCGACCCTCGGACTGCTCGCCGAACTCGCCTCCGACAAGCCTCTGTTGTGCGTCGTCGACGACGTGCAGTGGCTGGACCGCGCCTCGCTGGACGCGCTGCTGCTCGCCGCCCGCCGTCTCCAGGCGGAGGGCGTCGCCCTGCTGCTCGCAGCCCGGGACACGCTCCCGACCGCAGGCCGCGCGGACGCCCTGCCGCTCGCCGGGCTCCCCGAACTGCGCCTGGCCGGCCTCGCCGGTCCGGACGCCGAACGGCTGCTGGACGCCCGGGCCGCCGGAGAGATCGCCGATCCGGTCCGCCGCCGGTTGCTCGCCGAGGCCGCCGGGAACCCGCTCGCCCTCGTCGAACTCCCCTTCACCGAAGCCGAGTCGGACGCCGGAGGGCTGGCGCTCACCAGTCGGCTGCAGATCGCCTTCCACGGCCAGGTCACCGGGCTGCCGCCGGCCACCCAGACGCTGCTGCTGGTCGCCGCCGCGGAGGAGAACGGCGACCTCGACGTCGTCCTGTCGGCCGCCGCCGCCCTCGGGGCCGGCGCCGACACGATGGCGCCCGCCGAGCAGGCCGGACTGGTCACGGTCGGCGCCGACCGCCGGCTCTCCTTCCGGCATCCGCTCCTGCGTGCCGCCGTCCTCCAACGTGCACCCCTGCAACAGCGCCTGACGGCCCATCGGATGATCGGCGAGGCGCTGGAGGACGGCGACCGCCGCACCTGGCACCTGGTCCTCGCCGCCACCGGTCCCGACGCCGATCTCGCGGACGCGCTGGAACGGGCCGCCGTCCGGGCCGAGTCCCGGGGTGCCCACGGTGGCGCCGCCGCCGCGTACGAGCGCGCGGCCCGGCTCACCCCGGACCGCGACGGAGCCACCCGGCGGCTCGTGCTGGCCGCCGAAGCGGCCACCGAGGAAGGCAAGTTGGCGCAGGCCGAGGAACTGGCCGACCGGGCCCGGGCGCGGACCGACAGCGTCTTCGCGCACGCTCTGCTGGACCAGGTCCGGGCGGTCGCACACTTCTGGCGTGGGTCCTACCCGGCCGCCTACCGGCTGCTGCTCGACGCCGCGGCCACCGACATCGAGCCGGCCCACGCCGCCCGGATGCTGCTCCAGGCGTTCCATCCCGCCTGGTACGTGGGCGAGGAGGCGGTCGCCACGGTGCTCGACCGGCTGGCGGCGCTGCCGCTCGCGCCGGAGGAGCCGCTCGCGCCGCTGGCCCGCCACCTGCCCGCCGCCGTCCTGCCCGTTCTGGACCGCCCGGCGGATCCGGTGCCGGTGCTCCGTGAGACCGTCGAGGCCGCCCGCAAGGCCGGTGCGGAGAGCCCGAGCGACCTGGTCCAGCTGTGCGGCGCGACCCTGATCCTCGGCCGGGACGCCGAGACCCTCGAACTGGCCGCCGAGCTGGTGGCGGAGGCCCGGGCCAAGGGAGCCGTCGGGGTCCTGCCCACGCTCCAGTTCTTCCTCGCCGAGGCGGAGCTGTTCCACGGCCGCCACCGCGATGCCGAGGTCACTGCCACCGAGGCGCTCACCCTGGCCCGGGACACCGGACAGCGCCAGTGGACCAGCCAGCTGGCGGCCCTGCTGTCCTGTGTCGCCGCGCTCGGCGGCGCGGACGAGCGGTGCACGGAGCTGGCCGACGAAGCGCTCGACTCCGGTTCTTCGGCGCCCGCCGCCGGCGCGCCCTGGGCGCAGTGGGGGATCGCCCTGCTCGACCTCGGGCGGGGGCGGGCGGGGGCCGCCGCCGACCGGCTGCACACGCTCACCACCGGGCCGTACCGGCACCACGTCAGCGCCACCCGGGCGGTGCCCGACCTGGTCGAGGCCGTCGTGCGGCTGGGGGCCCCGGAGCGGGCGGCCGAGCCGTACGAACGGTTCGCCCGCTGGGCGGGGGCGGCGGGGACGCCCTGGGCGGAGGCGCTCCGGCTGCGCTGCCGGGCGCTGCTCGGGCCGCACCGGTCGGCCGAGTCCGCGTACCTGGCCGCGCTCGCACTGCACGAGGGGACCGACCGGCCGTTCGAGCAGGCCAGGACGGCCCTGCTGTACGGGGAGTGGCTGCGCCGGGAACGGCGCCGAACGGATGCCAGGCCGCACCTGGGCGTGGCGCTGGAGACCTTCGAACGGCTCGGTGCCGGGCCGTGGGCGGACCGGGCCCGCGGCGAGCTGACCGCCACCGGCGGGGCGGCCCCGGCGGCGGCCGGGGCGCCGCCGGGCGTGCTCACCGTGCTCACCCCGCAGGAGCTGCAGATCGCCCGGCTGGCCGCCGCGGGGCTGACCAACCGGGACATCGCGGCGCAGCTGTTCCTGAGCCCCCGGACCGTGGGACACCACCTCTACAAGACCTACCCGAAGCTGGGGATCGCCGCGCGGACGGAGCTGGCCGCGCTGTTCTGAGGGAGCCCGCCGTCGCCGTCGAGGCGGCTCGCCCCGAAGACGTCGTCGCTGTACTCGGAGGTGGCGGTGAGCAGCCTCTCGCCTCCGGCGGCCGTCCCGCTTCCGATCTTGGGCACTGCTCTCCCCGAGACCGGAGAACGGCAGGTCCACGGCACCGTTCTTGCCGGTGCGCGCCACCTTCCGGGTGAAGCGGAAGCCGGCCTTCGCGTCCCGCAGGGGGTAGGGACAGCCCCCGTGTCGATCATGGCGTCAGCAGGATGGGCGGCGGTGCGGCCGCGCGGCAGGCTGGAGCGCGAACGACCCAGGGCGACAGCGACGAGGGAGTGATCGGTGAAGGCACGTGCGGGGGCCGCAGCACTGTTGGCGGGGACGTGCGCGATGGCGGTCTCGGGGTTCTTCCCGGCTGCCGCCGCTGCGGGGGAGCGGGCGTCGGCCGCGCCCCCCGCCGGTCTCAGGGCGGCCGTCGAGCAGACGGTCGCGGACGGATTCCCGGCTGCCGTCGCGTACGCCAGGCAGGGGGAGCGGGAGTCACGGACGGCGGCCGGGCTCGCCGACACGGCGACCGGCGAGCGGGCCCGACCGGACCAGCGGTTCCGGATCGCCAGCAACACCAAGTCGTTCGTCTCGACGGTGCTCCTGCAACTGGAGGGCGAGGGGCGGCTCTCGCTCGACGACAGCGTGGAGAGATGGCTGCCCGGCGTGGTCGGCGGGAACGGCAACGACGGCAACGCCATCACCGTCCGGCAGCTGCTCAACCACACCTCGGGCATCTACGACCCCACCGACGAGCCGGAGTTCTTCGCCCCCTACCTGGAGCGCCACGAGTGGGGCTACGTCTACACCCCGCGGGAGGTGATCGCCCGCGCAGTCCGGCACGCGCCGTCGTTCACGCCGCCCGGGAGCGGCTGGGCGTACTCCAACACCAACTACCTGCTCGCCGGGCTGGTGATCGAGGCGGTCACGCACCACAGCGCGCCCTCCGAGATCCACCGGCGGATCCTCGTCCCGCTCGGCCTCAGGAACACCTCCTTCCCCGTGGCCGACCCGGACATCCGCGGCCCCCACCTGCACGGGTACGACCTCGCGGGCCGCGACGTGACCCGGTTCAGCCCGTCGTACGACTGGACCGCCGGCGCCATGATCTCCACCGTCGACGACCTGGCCCGGTTCCACCGGGCCCTGTTCGGCGGCAAGCTGCTGCGCCCGGCCCAGCAGCGTGAGCTGTTGACCACGGTGAAGTTCACGGGCGGGCCGGCGTACGGACTGGGCGTGCAGCGCAGGGAGGTGACCTGCGGCACGGGTCCGGACGCCAAACAGGTCAGCACCTGGGCGACCGACGGCGGCGGCCCCGGCTTCATGAGCCTGTCGTTCAGCACCGTCGACGGTGAGCGGCAGTTGGTCCTCGCCCTCAACGTCTACGACCTCGGCGCGGACTTGAGGGACGAGGTGCCCGTCCCGCTGGGCCCGGGTGCGGCGCAGGTGCAGACGGCGGCCCTGTGCGGCTGAGGCGGTCGCCCTCCGCAGACTCGCCCGGGCCGACCGCCCGCCGGTAGCCGGGTGGCCAGTGAACGGGTGGCGTTCCTGATGCATCGGCAACGGCTGCTTGAGCAGAAGGTCCCGCCGACCATCCAGGCGGTCCTGGACCAGAGTTGCCTCCTCCGGCCGATCGGCGGGCGCGCGGTGATGTGCGAACAGCTCGATCACCTCGAACGGTTGGCAGGGCGGCCGAACATCACTACCCAGATCGCACCGTTCGAACTGGCCGAGCAACGTCCATTTGTGCCTCCTCTGGTGCTGCTCACGCTGCCTGACCGGACTGCGGTGGGGTATGCCGAGTCGCAGTTGCGGGGGTATCTGGAGAGAGGTCGTACCACTATCGCGGCGTGGGAAGCGGACTACGATCAGCTCCAGGTGGAGTTGCTGTCCACGGCGGCCTCACTGGCCATGATCCGCGCTGTTCGGAAGGACCTTGAATGACGCCTATCAACCTGGCCGGCGCTCGATGGGTGAAGTCGCGACACAGCGGCAACGGTGGGAACTGTGTCGAGATTGCGCCTGGCTTCCCCGGTCTCGTCCCCGTCCGTGACTCCAAGGACCCATCCGGTCCTGCGCTCGTCTTCCCTGTCGATGGGTGGCGCTCCTTCGTCACTGCCCTCCAGGCTGGCGAATTCGGTGAGGGTTGATCGCCATCGCCCGGTGTCCCTGACCGTTCGCCGGTCAGGGCCATCGTCGTACTCGGCCGGTTCTGGGATTCACCCGGTCGTTCGGCGCGCGTACCGTGAACGGTGCTGGTACCAACTCCCTTGTGGAAGGGCTCCCGGATGACGCGTGTCGACCTCACGACTGCCCGGTGGTGCAAGAGCACGTACAGCGACAACGGGGGCACGTGTGTCGAGATTGCCTCCGAACTCCCCGGTATCGTTCCCGTCCGGGATTCCAAGGACCCCCACGGCCCCGCTCTCCTCTTTCCGGCCGCTGCCTTCGCCGCCTTCGTCGCTGCCGTCCGGGCCGGGGAGTTCGGCGAGGTCTGATGCTTGGTGCCGGAAGGCCCCGCCCGCCCGGGCGGGGCCTTCCGGCTACCTCTCCTCCCCGGCCTCCTCCGGCGGGGGCGGCATGCCCGCGCGCCAGCGGGCCAGGGCGGTCGCGCCCTCCGCGAGCGGCCCGGGCCGCTGCTCCTCGGGGGCGCTCACCGGGCGGCCAGCGTGTGCTGGATGTCCCCCAGCGACCGGTTCTTGGTCTCCGGCACCTTCCGTGCCACGAACAGCACCGCCCCGAGTGACACCGCCGCGAAGAACCAGAACACCCAGCGCTCACCGATCGCGTCGGCCGTCGGAAGGAAGGCCTGGCCGACCACGAAGTTGGCGGCCCAGTTGACCAGTGCGCACAGGCCCGTCCCCCGCGCCCGCGACTCGGGCGGGAAGATCTCGGCCGCCAGGATCCAGAACACCGGCCCCAGCCCGATCGCGAACGCCCCCACGTACGACGTCATCGCGACCAGGGCGACCGCGTCGGCGACCGGCCCCGGCTGCTGCGGCCCGAGAGCCGCGCCCAGCGCCACCAGCGAGACCGCCATGCCGCCCAGCGACCAGAGCAGCAGCGGGCGTCGTCCGACGCGGTCGATCAGCGGGATCGCGGCGATCGTGAGCACCACGTTCACCGTGCCGATCGCCACCGAGTAGCCGATCGAGTCGGTGGCCGGAAGCCCGGCCCGGGCCATGATGCTCGGCGCGTAGTAGATGATCGAGTTGATTCCGCCGAACTGCTGCACCGCCGCCAGTGTCACCCCGATGACCAGCGCGGCCCGCGCCCCCGGGGTGGTGAGCAGGGCGCGCGGCCGCTCGGTCCGCGCCGTCCGGGTGCGGCCGTCCAGCCAGGCGGGCGTCTCCGGGATGAACAGCGTCCCGATCAGCATCGCCACGGACGGCACCAGCCCGACCGCGAACATGGCCCGCCAGTCGGCGGCGTCCGCGAAGGCCAGGTTGACCAGGTACGACACCAGGATCCCCACGGTCAGCAGGATCTGGTTGACCGTGATCATCCTCCCCCGCAGCCTCGGCGGTGCGATCTCCGCCAGGTAGAGCGGCACGACCGTCGAAGCGCTGCCGACCGCGAGGCCGAGGACGGCCCGTGCGGCCAGCAGGGTCCAGAAGTCGGGGGCCAGGGTGGCGAGCAGCAGCCCGACGGTGAACGTGGCGGCGACGCCGATCAGCACCTTCCTGCGGCCGAAGCGGTCGGCCGGCCGGGCGCCGGCCAGCGCACCGACCGCCGCGCCGAGCAGCAGCGCGGAGATGACCGCGCCCTCCTGGAACGCGTTCAGCGTGAGCTGGTCCTTGAGGAACAGCAGCGCACCGGAGATGACGCCGGTGTCGAAGCCGAACAGCAGGCCGCCGAGCGCCACCACGCCGGTGGCGAGGGCCATACGGGGCACGGGTGGTGGTGCGACGTCGGGCGCGGCGGGCGGTGCGACGTCCAGGTGGAGCTGCGGTGCCATGAGCGGGTTCCCCTCCTGGGGCGGGTCGGGCCGGGGGCAGTCGGGCCGGGGGCAGTGGGGCCGGACGTGATCGACCGGCTAGTGGTGGGCGTGGGAGGCGTCGAGCTCGTGCAGGACGGACTCGTGCCGGATGTCGAACCACCGCAGGTAGGCGACCAGCCGCTCGGTGAAGGCGTGTGCCTCCGCCTCCTCGCGCCGGCTCTGCGGGGCCCTCGCGGGGAGCGGCCCGTCGATCGACTCCAGGGCCGGGGTGCACAGTTCGACCGTGTCGCCGGGCGCGGCGAGCCCGTCCAGGTAGTCGGCGGTCCGGTGGCCGGGGACGCCGTGGTAGAGCTGCGTCCAGACCAGTTGTTGCGGTCGGGCGCCGGCCGCGGTGAGGGCGCGCCAGCGGGCGGAGGCGTCGGGGTCGTGGGCGTCGGCGTGGATCCGGCGGGCCAGCCGGGCGGTGGCGGTTCCGGCCATCCCGCGCAGGGCCTTGGCCTCGTGACTGCCGGCCCGGTCGAGCAGGGCGTCGATCTCGACGTCGATGCCGCCGACGCCGAAGGCCGCGACGGAGCCGAGGGTGGTGAGGTCGAGGCCGCGCCAGCGGGCGAGTTCGAGCCCGTCGAGGTGGGCCCGGACGGCCTGCCGGTAGCGGGTGACGGAGTGCACCGGGCCGAGCCGGACGCCGATGCCCTCGCCGAGCAGCGGGGTCAGGGCGGCGACGCCCGCGTCGGAGGCCGGCAGGGCGGCCAGCAGGTTGGGCCGCGCGACGGTGGCGGCCAGCCGGCGGGCGGCGTGCAGTTGGGCGGTGGCGGCGCGGGTGCGGGCGGCGACCGGTACGGAGACCAGTCCGTCGCGTCCTTCGCTGCGCTTGTACACGGAGAGCAACACGTCGCACAGCAGGCGGAGTTCATTCTCCGGGACCGGTCCGGTGAGGGCGACGGAGGTGATCCGGCCGGCTTCGGCGAGGCGGCGGATCCGGTCGTGGCCGGCGGCGCCGGACGGGGTGTGCTGGTACCAGACGCCGAGGCCGGTGGTGGTGCGTACCGGGGGGCGCTCCAGGGTGCCGATCATGCGGGGACGGTCCTTTCCGGGTCGAGGGGGTGGGGGTGCGGAGTGGGTGGCACGGTTCCGGGAGCGGGTGGAGGGGAGGGTGCGGGGCGACCGGCGGGGTCGGCGGGCCGCAGCCGCGCGCTGGCCGCCACCGCGACCAAGGCGGCCAGGCAGATCGCGGCGGCGAGCGGGACCACCGGCCCGACCCCGTGCGCGGTGACCGTCCGGCCGCCGAGCGCGGCCCCTGCGGCGATTCCGGCGTTGGCCGCCGAGACACCCAGGGTGGCCGCGAAGTCACCGCCGGATCCGGCGAGTTCGACGATCCGGGACTGCAGGGCCGGGACCATTCCGAAGCCGACCAGGCCCCAGCACGCGACGATCACCGCGGCGGCGGCCCCGGACCGGCCGAACAGGTGCAGCGCGAGCAGTGCGGCGGCGAGTCCGGCGCAGCCCAGGGTGAGCGTGCCGGCGGCCCGGCGGTCGGCCAGCCGGCCGCCGGCGAAGGTGCCGACGGCGCTGGCCGCGCCGAAGGCGAGCAGGTACGCGCCGACCAGCCCGCCGGTGACGCCGGTGACGCCCTCCAGGTAGCCGGCCAGGTAGGTGTACGCGGTGAACTGGCCGGTGAACAGCACCACGGCGATGCCCAGCACGGCGAGGACCGGGCCGGACAGCGCGCCCCGGAGCTGTCCGGCCAGGCTGGCCGCCCCCATGGCCGCGGTCGGCGGGACGGTCCGCCGGACGGCCAGCAGGGCGAGCACCCCGAGCACGGTGACGGCGGCGAGTGCGGCGCGCCAGCCGAGCCACTGCCCGGCCAGCGTGCCGAGCGGCACGCCGAGCACGGTGGCGACCGAGATGCCGCCGAAGACCAGCGAGATGGCCCGCCCCTGGCGGCCGGGGCCGGCCAGGGCGACGGCCACGCTGGTGGCGGCGCCGACGATCACCCCGTGGGCGAGCCCGGCCGCGCAGCGGGCGGCCAGCAGGACGGCGACGTTCCCGGCGGCGGCCCCGCCGGCGCTCGCCGCCACGTAGGCGGCGAGCGCGCCGAGCAACAGGGTGCGGCGCGGCAGCCGGAGGGTCAGTGCGGTGAGGGCCGGCCCGCCGAGGGAGATGCCCAGGGCGTAGCCGGTGACCAGCAGGCCGACCGTGCCCAGTCCGGTCCCCAAACCGTCGGCGATCGGGCCGAGGATTCCGACGACGACGAACTCCGACGTGCCGACGACGAAGGCGGTGAGCGCCAGGGCGAGGAACGCCGGGCGCTTCGCCGGGCGCTTCGCCGGGTGATTCACCTGTCGCGCGACCCGATCCTTTTCCGGAAGGTCCTTCGGAAAAGCCGCCGAAGGACTTTCCGGGAAATTCTGCGGGCCGTCGGCCGTTCTGGTCCCCCTGCTGTCAGGCATGGTCGTCAGCTCTCCGGCCAGTATTCGGAGGGAAGGTAGAGGCGGGTTTCGGTGGCCTGTTCGTACGGCATTCCGGAGGGCATGTTGATGAGTTCCATGCTCATGCCCCAGGGGGTGGTGAAGTAGACCCAGCGGTCGCCCTTGATCGGACCGTCCTCGATGGTCTCGGGCTCGCCGAGGATGGTGACGCCGGGGTGCTTGCGAAGGTAGTCGGCGGCCTTGTCGACGTCGTCGACGTAGATCGCGAAGTGGTGGCCGCCGATGTCGCTGTTGCGCGGCTGCTCGCGGTCCTGCTCGGGGGCGGTGTACTCGAAGAGCTCCAGGTTGGCGTTGGGGCCGAGGCGGAGCATGGCGATGTTCGCGGAGGCCCGCGGGTCGACGTTCAGCTTGCGGGCCATCCAGTCGGTCTCCGGGTCCTCGACCGGGCCGAGGCGGTAGGCGAGTTCGGCGCCGATGACGTCGACGAAGAAGTCGACGGCCTGCCGGAGGTCGGGCACGGTGTAGGCGATGTGGTGGACCGCCCGGGCGCCCGGAATCTTGGCCATGGGAATTCTCTTTCGTTCGATCCCGTTCCGAGGGATCCCACCGGTGGGCCCGGAGGGATTCCCCGGCCGGCTGTCCGCAGCCGGCTGATTCGAGAATGGGGCCGACCGGCGGTGGGGGCAACGAGATCCGGCGGACTTTGTCAAGGTGCCAAACCGGCGCTCCGGGCGTTCACGATTCCGGCCGACTGTGTTCTGCTGTTGGGCCGATCGGGAATTTCTCCCACGTATTCGAGCGGAGCTGGTTCACATGACGATCACGTCCGAGGTTCACGTCGCCGGCCGGGTGGCCCCGGGATTCGAGCGGGTCCGTGCCGAGTTTGAGCGCAACCTGCTCGAACGGGACGATCTGGGCGCCGCGTTCTCGGTCCACCTGGGCCGGGAGACGCTGGTGGACCTCTGGGGCGGGACGGCGGACGCGCGGACCGGCGCCCGCTGGGAGCGGGACACGCTCCAGACGATCTTCTCCGGGAGCAAGGGCATCACCGTCACCGCGCTGCTGAAGCTGGTGGACCGCGGTGCGATCGAGCTGGACCGCCCGGTCTCCCACTACTGGCCCGAGTTCGCGGCGGCCGGCAAGGCCGCGGTGACCGTCCGGGAGGTGGTCACCTTCACCGGTCGGCTGCCCGGCATGTGGGCCCCGGTCAGCCAGGACGACGCCAACGACCCGGTCCTGATGGCGAAGCTGATCGCCGCCCAGGAGCTGGAGAACGACCCGCGCGCCGACGGCATCCTGTACGGGCCGCTGTCGGCCGGCTGGATCGTCGGCGAGCTGATCCGCCGGGTCGACGGCCGCCCGCTGGACCGGTTCTTCCGCGAGGAGATCGCCGGGCCGCTGGGGCTCGACATCCACTACGGCACCGGCCCGGCCGACTGGCCCCGGCTGGCCCGGACCACCTACGGGACCAACTTCCTGCCCCAGTTCACCGGCTTCTTCCACAGCGACGACCCGCTGACCCGGCGGATCTGGCAGAACCCGCAGCCGTTCCCGGACGACGAAGGCGTCTGGGGCCGTCCGGAGCGCAGGTCCGCGCTGATACCGGCGATCAACGTGAGCGGCACCGCCCGGGCGTTCTCGACGCTGTACGGGATCCTGGCCGAGGACGCCGTCCGCCCGCGGGACGACGCCCCGCTGCTGCTCTCCCGGACGACCATGGACGAGGCGCGCGGCGTGTACGCCCGCAAGACGGACCGGCTGATCGACGTGGTGATGGCGTACGGCGGCGGCGGGTACCGGCTGCGGACGGCCGAGCGGCCCGGCCCGGACGGGGAGACCTTCGGCCATGACGGCGGCGGCGGTTCGGCGAACCAGGCGTGGCCCCGGGTCGGGCTGGGGGTCTCGTACGTGATGAACCGGTTGATCGCGCTGGGGCCGGACGACAAGCGGGCCGGCTCGCTGCTCAAGGCGCTGGCGGCGGACGTGACCGACCTGGGGCTGATGCCCGAGGGCCGGTCCTGAGACCCGCCGGGGAAGCCGTCGATGGCAGTGACGGCGGCGACGTTGCCGACAGCAGCGGGCCCGGACGGGCGGGCCCGGCCGGACAGGCGGAAACGGCAAGGGCCCCCACGGGGGTCGGGGGCCCTTGTCGGTCGGGTGGCCCACCCGGCGGAGCACGCCGCCGGGTGGGCCGGTCATCGCACCGCGGTCACCACACCGCGGTCACCACACCGCGGTCACCACACCGCGGTCACGCCGCGGACGTCACGCCGCGGACGCGGCCTCCGCCTCGGCAGCCTCGGCGGCCTTGGCCGCCTCCGCGGCGGCGATGCCGTCCAGGCGGGCGTACTGCTCGGGGGTCAGCTCGACGGCCAGCGCGCCCAGGTTCTCCGCGAGGTGCTTCTCGGAGGTGGTGCCCGGGATGGGCAGGATGTTGGGCGAGCGGTGCAGCAGCCAGGCGAGCGCTGTCTGGGCTGGGGTGGCGCCGATCTCGCGGGCGACCTCGGAGACCGGGCTGTCCTCGCCCGCGTGGCCGCCGATGGCGATCGGGAAGAACGGCAGGAACGCGATGCCGCGCTCGGCGGTGAAGTCGACCACCGCGTCGTGCTGGCGGGTGGCCAGGTTGTACCAGTTCTGCACGGAGGCGATCGGGGCGATCTCCAGGGCCTGCTTCAGCTCGTCGACGGTGACCTCGGAGAGCCCGATGTGCCGGACCTTGCCCTCGTCCTGGAGCTGCTTGAGCGCGCCGATCTGGTCGGCCAGCGGCACCTCGGGGTCGATCCGGTGCAGCTGGAGCAGGTCGATCCGCTCGACCTGGAGCCGGCGCAGGCTCAGCTCGGCCTGCTGGCGGAGGTAGGCCGGGTGGCCGACCGGGACCCACTCGGAGGGGCTCGGGCGGGTCATGCCGACCTTGGTGGCGACCACGACGTCCTGGGCGTACGGGTGCAGGGCTTCGGCGACCAGCTCCTCGCCGGCGCCGAGGGCGTAGGAGTCGGCGGTGTCGATCAGCTGGACGCCGTGCTCGACGGCGGCGCGCAGCACACCGAGGGCGGCGGCGCGCGGGGTCGGGCCGTGCCAGACGATCGCCTCGGTCGGCTTGATGTCCGGGGTGTCGGCGAGGCGCATGGTGCCGTAGCCGATCCGGCGGACCGTCAGGTCGCCTCCGACGGCGAAGGACTGGCGGTCGATCTGGGTGTTGATCTCGGTGTTCGTCACGCTGGTCACGGTACAATCTCCCATTCGTGTGAGATTCAAGTGGTTGTGAGGGGTGTCACATGCGGATCGGTGAGCTGGCGGCGCTGACCGGGGTCAGCGTCCGCCTGTTGCGGTACTACGAGGAGCAGGGCCTGCTGGAGACCCACCGCCGCGAGGGAGGCCACCGCCGGTACGGGGAGGAGGCGCCGGCGGTGGTCCGGAACATCCGGGCCCTGCTGGGGGCGGGGCTCTCCACCGGGGCCATCCGGGACGTGCTGCCCTGCGTGAGCGGCGACGGCTCGGTGGCGCCCTGCATGCTGGAGGTGCTGGAGCACCGGCTGGACCTGCTGGACCGGCAGATGCTGTCGCTCGGGGCGAGCCGGGCCGCGTTGGCGGGGATCGTCGCGGCGGCCCGGCGGGAGGCGGCGGAACCGGTACCGGTGTAGCGCCCCGCCCCGGTGCCCGTTACTCGGCCGCAGCGGTGGCGGCCGGTGCGGGTACGGCGGTTCCGGCGGGCGCGGTGGCCGCCGCCCGGGGAGCCGACGGAGGAACCGGCCGGGTATCGGGCCGGGGAGCGGGCCGGGATCGACCCCATCGACGCATCACCGGCACCTCGACCAGGCGGTACAGCGCCCAGCCGAAGACGATGCTCAGCGCCAGGGTGATCCCCATGACCCCCAGGGCACCGGGGGTGTCCCAGGTGTTCGCGCCGGCCGATCCGGTCGCCGCGAGGCCCAGCGGTCCGTACTGGATGACCAGGAAGTGGACCATGTAGAAGGCGAAGGAGACCTCGCCGAGCCAGACCATGGTCCGGCCGGCGAACGGTGTCCCGAGCCCCGCGGCGTCCTTGACGGCGACCGCGGCGATCAGCAGCGCGACCGGCAGGGCGGTCGGGGCGGCCATGCCCCAGGCGTCCGGCAGCGTGATCATCAGTGCGTAGCCGGCGGCGACGAGCAGGACCGTCACCGGCCAGCCGATCGCCACCCACCGCCCGGTCCGGACGATCCGTGCCAGCAGGATGCCGAGCACGAACTCCGGCAGCCGGGAGGCCGGGAGGAAGTAGACGAACCAGTACCGCCAGAAGGAGAGCGGCTGCCAGGGCGAGTTCGGGCTCCCCGGGAGCAGCTGGGCGAGCAGCGGCAGGGCGAACAGCGCCGCCGTCACCAGGCCCACCCAGAGCCAGAGCCGCTCCGGCCGGATGCGCTTCACCAGCGGCAGGATCACCGGGAAGCTCAGGTAGAACAGCACCTCGCAGGCGAGCGACCAGCTCGGGCCGTTCGTCCCGCCGATCACCTCCAGGGAGGGGATCCAGCTCTGCAGCAGCAGCAGCGAGGGGACCGTCCCGGCGGTGGTCAGCTCGGCGCCGGCCCGGGCCATCAGCAGCAGCCCGACCAGCCAGGTGACGGCGTGGTTGGGGTACAGCTTGAAGAGCCGGCGGCGGTAGAAGGCGGCGGGGCGGTCGCCGTCCCGGGCCGACCAGGTGAGCACGAAGCCGCTCAGGACGAAGAAGAACCCGACGCCGAGGAAGCCCGCCCGGCTGAGGTACGTCGACATGAAGTCGTTCAGGCCGGGCCGGTCGAACGGCTTGGCGACCGACACGTGGGTCAGGAAGACCAGCAGCGCGGCGATCCACCGCATGCCGGTCAGCGACGGCAGGCGGGAGAGTGCCTCCCTGGTGGGCGCGCTCACCGGGTGCTCCCGGGGAGCCGGATCGACTGGCGGTGGCGGAAGAAGTCCTTCGGGTCGTACTGCTGCTTGATCCGCTGCAGTCTCGGGTAGTTGTCCTTGTAGTAGAGCGCGCTCCACGGGACGTTCGAGGTGTTCTGCTCCGGGTCGCTCAGGTCGCGGTCCGCGTAGTTGATGTAGCAGCCGTCGGTGACCCGGTTGGAGACCGGGACGCCGCCGGTGTCGCCGTACACCTCGCGGTAGAACTCCTGCAGCCAGGCCATGTTGGGGGCGTCGTCGGCCGGCGCCGTCCAGTAGGTCTGGTACAGCAGCTTGAAGATCGCGTCCCGCTGCGGCAGCGCGGTGGCGCCGGAGGCGACGCTGTTGATCCGGCCGCCGAAGGAGATCACGGCGACGCCGCCGCGCGGGTTGGTGTAGTCGGTGCGGGTCAGGTGCTTCCAGACGGCCGCGATCTGGTTCTCGGGGAAGCCGCGGCGCATGTACGCCGACTTGTGGCCGGCCCGCAGCTGCGGGTTGGTCTGGGTCGCGTCCATGGTGCCGATGTACTTGACCGCCTTCAGCCACGGCAGCCGGACGACGTCGCCCTGGTGGGGCACACCGAGGGCGGTGCTCAGGCCCTGGACGAAGTCGTCGGCGCGCTGCTCGGCCTGCGGCACGTCGCCGTTGACCTGGAGCAGCAGGACCAGGCTGCCGGAGACCTTGTGGTTGAGGAAGAGCCAGCTCGTCAGGCCGTTGTACACCGAGTCGGGGGCGCTGTTCTGCTCGAACCAGGCGCCGTAGTGGCGCACCATCTCGGTGAAGCCGCGCTGGGTGATGTTCTCCCAGGACCAGCTCGGGATGGCGATCAGCACCTCGGCCGGCGGCTTGGGCAGCAGGTCCGACGGGTTGGTGCCGGTGGCACCCGGCGAGCGGAACCAGTACCGGGTGACCACGCCGAAGTTGCCGCCGCCACCGCCGGTGTGGGCCCACCAGAGGTCGCGGTGCGGGTCGTTCGGCTCGCGGGTCGCGACGACCGCCCGGGCCCGGCCGTTGGCGTCGAGGGTGACGACCTCGATCGCGTACAGGTGGTCGACCACCAGGCCGTGCTTGCGGGACAGGTTGCCGTAGCCGCCGCCCTGGACGTGCCCGCCGACACCGACCGCGTAGCAGACGCCGCCCGGAACGGTGACCCCCCAGCCCTCGTACAGGGTCTGGTAGACCTTCAGCAGGGTGGCGCCCGCCTCGACCTCGAACGCCCGGCGGCCGGGGTCGTAGCCGACCGCGTCCATGAGGTTCATGTCGACGACGATCTCGACCTCGGGGTTGTAGACGAAGTCCTCGTAGCAGTGCCCGCCGCCCCGGACGGTGAGCCGCTGCCGCTTGTCGGCCGCGTCCTGCACCGCCTGCACCACCTGGGCGGTGGTGCGCGGCAGCCGGACGCCCTTCGGCTTGGCCTCCCAGCGCGGGTTGAAGCCGGATATCAGGTCGACGTAGCGCGGGTTCTCGGGGGTGACGCTGATCAGGTCCCCGTTCCGTACCGCTCTGGACGCCCGACCGGTGTCCTCCGCGGCCGCCCCGGCGGCCGGGACGAGCAGCCCGCCGGCCGTGGCGGTGCCGACGGTCGCCCCGGCACCGGCCACGAACGTGCGGCGACTGAGATTTCGCATGGAACTCTTCCCACTTCCTGTCAGTGATAGCGCGGTTCAGTCGAGTTGGGGGATCCGGGCCGGCAGTGCGGCGCTGAGCCGCTGCGGGAGGACGCGGGTGCTCAGCAGCCGCAGTCCGTCCGGGCCGGCCGTCACGGTGATCTCGGATTCGTGCCGGGCGAGCAGCAACGTGCCTTCGGTGACGGGGAGTTCGTCGAGGCCGTGGGTGGCGGTGCCGGTGCCGGCGACGACGAACAGGGCTTCCTCGACCCCGTCGTGCGGCTCGTGGAGCAGGGTGTCGCCGGGCGGCAGCCGCCACAGGTCGACCGTCTCGGTCTCGCTGTGCAGCATGCCCCGGCGGGCCAGGCAGGACCAGGTCCGTTCCCGCGACCCGGTCGCGGTCGGAGCGCAGTCCACCGGGCGCAGCGCGCGGCTGACGATCATCGCGCGGCCCGCCCCGGTACCGCGAGCTCGGCGTGGAAGAACTCCAGGCCTCCCTCGTGGGCCGTGATCACCGCGTCCACCCCGAACGGCAGGGTCACCGCCGTGCCCGCCGCGATCTCCACCTCCGTGGAGCCGGCCGTGGCGGTGCCGGAGCCGGTCAGCACGAAGACGGTGTGCTCGCCGGCGTGCGAGCTGTACGCGGCGGAGCCGCCGGCCGCCAGCTCCCGGATCTCCACCAGGCGCAGCGGGCCGGTGAAGACGCCGGCCGGGTCGACCGCCCGCTCCTCCCGCAGGTCGTGCAGCCGCATGGTCTCGGTCTTCCTCTCGCTCGGACGGGTGGTCGTGGGGTCGGGCGCAGGCCCGTGCAGGACCGCGGACGTGGCCGGGGACGGCATCTCGATGACCAGCCACTCCAGGTGCCCCTCGGGGGCGCTGCCGTAGCCGGGGTCGGTGACGCCCGCGGGGGCGCCGGTGTTGCGCAGGCCGTGCACGGTGCCGATCCCGGTGAGCAGCAGGGACCCGGGGCGGGCCGGCCGCGGTTCGCCGTCGACCAGGAACTCGCCGTGGCCGCGGAGGATGAAGTAGATCTCCTCGGTGCGGGTGTGGCGGTGTTCGCCGCTCAACCCGCCGGGCGGGATCCGGGCGACCTCGATCGCCTCGACCTCGGCCTCCAGGTGCTGCCGGCCGGCGAGGGCCTTCCAGTAGGTGAGGCCGGGGGCGCCGTGCACACCGTGGATCTCGGAGGCGTCCCGGGTGTCCGCGACGATCAGGCCGGGCGCGGGCGTTGTAGCCGTAGCCGTAGCCCTGGTCGCCGTGGCCGTGGCCGATCCCGCCGCCGATCCCGCCGCCGATCCCGCCGCCGCTGCGTCAGACACGGCTGAGCTCCCGGAGGGCGTTGAGCTCGCGCAGGTCCTCGACCGCGGTGGCGAGCTCCTCACGGGTCACGTCGTTGACGAAGATCGCGTCACCGATGCCGACCGGCAGCGGGAGCCGCTGCTGGCCGTCGCGGTGCCGGACGGTGTCCTGGAGCGCGACGTCGAGCAGCTCGGCGTCGAGCAGGTCGTTCCAGCTGGGCAGCCCCACCGAGCGCATGACGTCGAGGATCCGGTCGCGCTGCTCCTGGTCGACCAGGCCGCGGCGCCAGGCGAGCACGGTGGTGAGCGCCATGTCGACGGAGACCGCCTCGCCGTGCAGCAGGGCCGGCAGGGCCCGCATCTCCAGGGTGGGGGAGAAGGTGTGGCCGTAGTCGACGATCCGCTCCAGCTCGGCTTCCCACAGGTTGGGCTGGAGCTCCTCCAGCATGCCGTGGATGGCGCGGCGGATCACCTGACCGGCCGGGTCGCCGGGGCGGGCGTCGTCCTGGAACTTCTGCTCGACCAGCCACGGGCCGTGCTGCTCCAGCAGTTCGAACAGCCGGGCGTCCTTGATCAGCGCCATCTTGAGGATCTCGCCCATGCCGTTGGCGATGTGGCGGCGGTCGACGGTGGCGAGGAAGGAACGGTCGAGCAGGGTGAGCACGGGGGCGAAGTAGGTGCCGAGGCGGTTCTTGTGGCCGTTGAAGTTGACCCCGGTCTTGACCCCGACACCCGCGTCGACCAGGCCGATCAGCGTGGTGGGGACACGCACCACCGGGGTGCCCCGGCGGTAGAGGTTGGCCACCAGGCAGACGATGTCCATCAGGACGCCGCCGCCGATCACGATGATCGGCTCGCGCCGGCGGTCCAGGCCGAAGGAGTCCAGCGCGACCACGATGTCCGAGGCGGTCTCGAACTCCTTGAGGGTCTCGTCGGCGCGGACCACCTGCATGAAGTAGTCGACGCCGTGGTGCTCGAAGTAGCTGCGGACGCGGTCGCCGTGCAGGCGGTCGACCTCCGCGTCGATCACCACGAACCGTCGGTTGCCGCCCGTGGCTCCGGCGGACTTCTCGACCAGGGCGGTGCTCGCCGGGTCGAAGACGTCGTCGCAGACGCGCACCTCGTACTCGACCGGCTTGACCGCCCGAACGCGCCAGGACTTCGAGGACTGGCTGTAGGTGAGGCCGCTCGGGTAATTGTCGAAGACAAGCATGTCCTTTTCCCTTGTGAAGGCGTGGGTGAATTCACGAGCTGTGGTGCGGGTACAGGGGAGGGAGGTGGCGGAATTCGTCCGGCGGAATGCGCGGGGACCTGTGCGGCCGGACGGCCGGTTATTCGGAGGAACGGTCCGCGTGTTCGGGTCGGCGGCCGAGCGCGACGGCGGCATAGGCCGCCGAGGCGAGTGTCATGTGCCGGTGCCAGCCCTCGAAGGAGCGCCCTTCGAAATCGCGGAGGCCGACGCGTTCGCCGATGGTCGTGCGGTCCTCCTCGACGTCGCCGGCGAGCCGGAAGAGGCGGGGGAATTCGGCAGCCCGGTCCGGTTCGGAATCGGTCAGCCAGAATCCGGAGAACGCGGTGGGACGCGCCCCGGACTCCGCGTAGAGCAGCAGCTCCGGCCCCGTGGGCGGCAGGGCCACCCGGACGACGTGCGCCTCGACCCCGGGCGGGCCCGAGGTGCCGGCCAGCCTGCGGGCTCCGGCGGAGGCGAACAGCTGGTACGCGGGGAGCGGCCGGCCGCGGTCACGGGTGGGGGTCGTGACCGGGGTGAGCCGGGTCGTCGGGTCGACCCGGACGGCCACCCGCAGGCCGAGCGCCCGGCCGGTTGCGAACAGCCCGCCCGGCTCGGCCGGGCAGCCGTCCCAGATCAGGGTGGCCGAGGCGGTGGCCGGCAGGCGGTCCGCGAGCGGCCTCAGCAGGGCGGCCTGCCGCTCCAGCGAGTCCCCGGCCGGGGCTTCGGCGCCCGGCGTGACGGCCCGGTGGGGCGGGTCCGTCAGCTGGAGCTGCCAGTCGACCGGCGCGTTGAGCCGCGGGGCCAGGTACCAGAGGCCGACGGCCTGCTGGACGCCGGCGAGCTGACCCAGCTCGGGGACGAAGCGCCGGCCGACACCGACCGAGCGGGTACCGGACTTCGGGATGAACATCGACCGGACCAGCCAGGCGCGGGGGGCGCACGCCTCGACCAGCCGGGCCGCCAGCGCTTCCCGGACGGGGGCCCAGGCCCAGGGGGAGTTGCGGATGAAGTGGTGCAGCCGCTGGACCGCCCCCGGGTCGCCGAGCGTCCGGGCGATGTTGCTGATGGATTTCCGGCCGGCCGTTCCGAGGAGGCCGTGGAGGTATTCCTCGGCCTTGATCCGGTAGTCGGCGCGGTCGAACGACGAGAAGATGTGGTCGCCCAGGATATTCGGAAGTCTTTCGAGTGGGGTTCCGGTCGCTGCTGCACCCATGGTGTCTCACCTCCTTCCTTCGTATTTCCGGCCGATGGGCCCCGGTGTTTCCCGGGTGATTTCCCGGCGGCCGGTAACTGAATTCTCGGCGGTGCCGCCGATTCCGGTCAATCCTGTTCGAACGTGTTCGGCAAGTCGTGCCGGGCGGTCCGCTACGCGGAATTCCGCAGGTTCTCGTCGACGGCCGGGCCGCCGGTCCGGGCGCCGAGCCGGGTGCCGGGCCGACCGGCGGAGCGCTCGCCGAGCCGGGTGTCGAGCCGCTCGCCCGTCCGCCGGCCGACGGGGGTGCCGACCAGGTCGAGGATCGCGTCACCGGTGCGGTCACCGGTGCGGTCGTCGGTGCGGTCGTCGGTCTCCCCGGCCGATGCCGCCAGGTCGCGGCCGAGCGAGTACGCGGCCGAGACCAGCGTCATGTGGTGGTGCCAGCCGCTGTAGGAGCGGCCGGAGAAGTCCAGCAGGCCGAAGTCGGCCCCGAGCCGGTCCACGGTGGTCCGGGTGACCGTCACGGTGTCGAGCAGGGCGAGCACCGCCGGGGCGTCCTCGGCCAGGTCGGTGAGCCAGTACCGCCGTGGCCCGCCGGATCCGCCGCCGTGCGCCCAGAGCCGGTGCACCGGTCCGCCGCGCCCGCCCGGCAGGCCGGGGGGCAGCCCGGGCAGCAGGACGGGGGCACCGCGCAGCACCGGCTGCGGGGCTCCCGGCGTCCGTGCCCGCCTGCGGGGGAACAGCGCCTCGGCCGGCATGGTGCTCTGCTGCACCCGCCCGTGGTGCCCGGTGGTGGCCTGGAGGACCGGTCGGACGGCCTGGTTGGGCCGGACCTCCAGCACGTACGGGACGGAGCGGTGGGCGAGCGCGGCGGCCAGCCGGACCGGGTCGTCGACCACGGTGAGGTCGGCGACGAGCGGGGCCGGCGGCCGTCGGGCGGTGAGCCGGTCGACCATCTCGACCAGCAGTTCGCCGGTGGGGCGTGGGGCGGCGGTCTCCGGGATCCGGGCGCGGGTGCGCCGCTCGGGATCGGCCGTCCAGTTCGAGTCGAGCAGCAGCGACCAGTCCACCGGGACGGCGTCCCGGTCGGTGGCGACGAAGAGTCCGGGTGCGGCCTGGCACTTGATGGTGCGTCCGGCCTCGGGGACGAACCGGCGGTGGACGCCCACCGCCTGGTCGCCGCGCTTGGGGATGACCGCCAGGGTGGCGGTCCAGGCGCGGACCGGCCGGTCCCCGGTGGCGAGGCCGGCGAGTACACGCCGTGCCGGTCGCCAGTCCCAGGGGCTGCCGTTGATGAACTGCTGGAGCGAGAGCGAGGCGGTGGCCGCCGTGGACCCGGTCGACAGGCTCGCGGCCATGTTCGACAGCGTCTTGCGGCCGGGTGCGGCCAGCAGTCCGTGCAGGTAGGCCCGGGCCCAGCGGCGCTGGTCTATCCGGGCGAGGTGGGCGAAGACCTGCTCGGCGAACCGGGAGACCGCGGCTTCGCCGGCTGGTGAGAGGGGTTGCGCGTCCATGTGAGCTCCCCGTGATCGTGAGGTGCCGTGAGGTGCCGTCCCCAAAAGAATAGCGAACGATCTCTTTGTTTTTGAGTCCAGGACGGGCCGTGGTCCGGTTTTGGCAAGTCCGCGCCCCTCCCGGGCCCCCGGACTCGGTTCCGCCCGCCCACGCAGAACCGCCCGTACCGGCGTCAGGAAGCCGGTACGGGCGGGGGGTCGGGCACGGTCGGGCATGCGGCCGTCGCCGGGGGCGCCGTCGAAAACGCGTCAGGCGGGACCGCCGGGTGCCGGCGGCCCGGCCAGCGCACGCCGCCAGAGCCGTCGCAGCCGTCGGCGGGTCTCCTCCTCGGAGACGGGTGCCCCGCCGCCCAGGGTGATGACGCCGCGGCGCAGCGCCTCCGAGCCGACGACCAGGCAGTGCGCCAGCGTCTCCAGGTCGAGGGAGTCGAGGGAGTCGAGCGCGTCGAGGTCTCCGCTCTCCGCTTCGGTCGGTTGCGTCGTGGCCGGTTGCGCCGCGGCCGGCCGGGCGGCGCCGGCCCGCTCCCGGGCCAGCCGGTCGCGCAGGTCGGGGCTCCATCCCGCATGCCAGTTGCCCGCCGACTCGGGCTGCTCCCAGGTCAACCGGGCCGCGGCACGGACGCTCGGCTCCTCCTGGAGCAGCCGGGTCAGCGTGTCGGTCAGCTCCGCCACGCCCTCCTCGCGCGTCGGGGTCCGCCCCGGGTCGGGGTCCACCGCGGCCCGGGTGAGCGCGGCGGCGTCGGCCCGGACCGCGTCCGCCAGGGCGGCCTTGGACGGGAAATGGAAGGTCAGCGCCCCCATGGTGACGCCGGCGGCCTGACTGACCCGGGCCAGCGACGTGCCCGCGTAACCGTGTTCGTCGAACTCCGCGGCGGCGGCCCGGAGCAGTGCCCGGTGGGTCTGATGGGCCCGTTCCTGCTTCATCGCCCACCGCCCGCCCGGGTGATGGGGCCGAGGCATGTGTCCGGTCCGGCCGGTGCCGCGGTAGCGGCCTGAGGGTGAGGGTTGACGAACCACATGGGTGGGCGTGGCTCCTTCGGGGCGGTCGGGGGCGGCCGGGGTTACCGGGGTGACCGGTGTGTGCCGGTCCGCTGACGTTTCGACGCTACGCCCCGGATCGCCGCATACGCGCGGATTCCGCCGCATCCCCCCGCAGCTTTGGCATCTCCTTCGCAAATCCCTGCGGTACCGGACCGGTTGGAGCCGTCGACGGCCGAACCGGGGCGGGAGCCGCGGGCGGCTGCGCCGCGAGGTGTGCGCGGTACCAGGGAGCGGCGGCGGCGAGCCGTTCCAGCGGTCCCGGCCCGGGATCGACGGCGGCCAGCTGCCAGACGTCCTCGCTGCGGTACCAGTGGTGGCGGGCCATCAGCTCGAACTGGCGCTCACCGAACATCCCCGGCAACCGACCGAGTTCGGCCGTGCAGCGGTCCCACGGCCAGTCGTCGGCGGGTGCCGGCGGGAGCACCCCGTGGTCGGCGAGCGCCGCCAACAGCGTCCCGATGCCGACCGGTCGGGGATGTCCGGCGTGGTGGACCCCGGGCGCCCGGACCGGGAGCGGCTCCGGCGCGAGCGCCAGCGCGGCCACCAGCCGGGCCAGGTCGGTCACCGCGACCAGCGAGAGCAGCGCCCCGCCGCCGTCCCAGCGCGCGGGCACCCGCCGCAGCAGGTCGGCGAGGCAGGGCACCACCCAGCGGTCGCCGACGCCCAGGACCAGGGGCGCGCGCAGCACCACGGCCCCCGCGTCCAGTGCGGCCCGCTCCCCGGTCAGCCTGGTCCGGCTGGCGGCCGAGACGGGGGCGGGCGCCACTTCGTCCACGCCGATGCCCCGGTGCGGTCCGGTGCCGTACACCGCCGAGGTGGAGAGGTGGACGATCCGGCCGACGCCCGCCCGCCCGGCCTCCGCGAGCAGCGCCCGGGTGCCGTGCACGTTGACGGCGGTGCAGGCATCCTCGGGGCCGCCGACCAGCGAGGCGAGGTGGACCAGGACGTCGGCGCCGTCGGCCGCGCCGCGCAGCGTCGCCGGGTCGGCGAGGTCCCCCGCGACCCGGACCGTCCCGGCCGGTGCGGCGGACCGGGTCAGCGCTCGGATCCCACCGAGGCCCGGCAGCGCGCGCAGCGCCGCGAGCACGGCGGAGCCGATGAACCCGCCGGCCCCGGTCAGCAGGACGGTCGGCCCGGTGCCGGTGCCGGTGCCGGTGTCGCTGTCGGCTTCTGTGCCCGGGCCCGACGCCCGTCTCATGCCCGCTGCCCGTGCTCCGTGAGGTACGCCCGCAGCTCCGCGACCACCGGCGCGGGCGCCATGCCCGGCAGCAGGTACCACCAGAGCTGGACGATCCGCTCCGGCAGGTCGGCGCGGCCGGTGCGCAGGTGCGACATGACCTGCGACCCGGTGTACGCCGCGACCAGCACCTGGGCGAGCTCCTCGACGTCGACCTCGTCGAGCAGCTCGCCGGTCCGCCGGGCGGCCTCCAGCTCGGCGCGGAACTGCTCGGCCCACATCTCGTACGGGCTGAAGTCGCGCAGCCCGAGCTGCCCCTGCTCGACGGCGAGGGTGACGCCGGCGCGCAGCAGCACGTTCTCCTGCAACTCGTCGGCGAGGTAGAGGTTGAGTCCGATGAGCTGGCGCAGGCCGGCCGGCCGGCCGGGCAGGTCGAGGTCGGATGCCTGCTCGTCGATGACCGCCTTGGCCAGGTCCTCCTTGGACTTGAAGTGGAAGTACATCGCGCCCTGGGTGGTGCCCGCCTGGTTGATGATCTTGCTGACGCTGGACCCGCTGAAGCCGTACTCGTCGAAGATCTGGGCAGCGGCGCGCAGGATCGTGTCCCGGGTGCGTACGGCTCGGTCCTGCTTGGCTCTTGCCACGAGTAACTCCAAACTCCTCGACAAACAAAAAGAACGACCTCTATGTTATTCGCCAGGGGGCTCGGCGTACACACCGGAGCGCCCACTTTCACCTGCCTGTGGCCACTCTGGGGGAGTGCATCCATGTTTCGCACAGACCACAGCACCACCATGACCAGCACCGAAGCCGCCGCCGTCACCGGCGGCGCGCCTGCGGCGGAGCCCGTCGCACCCGGGTCAGGCCCGACCGCCGTCCACAACGAGCACGTCCCCAAGGAGCACGTCCACAAGCGGGCGGCCGACGAGGTGCTGCTGACCGGGTGGGAGCGGGTCGCGGAGGACTCCTACCGCGTCTCCGCCCGGTGGCCGCGCGACCACCGGGCCTACGCCGCCCGCCACGGCCACCACGACCCGATGCTCCTGGTGGAGACGGTCCGCCAGACCTTCCCGCTGCTCTCGCACGCGGCCTTCGAGGTCCCGTTGGGACACCACCTGATCTGGGACCACTTCAGCTACGCGCTGATCCCCGGCGGCCTGCGGACCGGCGCGCGCGACGCGGTACCGGCGCAGCGCGGAAGCGAGCGCGCCGCCCGCCAGGGACGCGGATACGACGAGGTCCAGGTGGACGCCGTCTGCCAGGACCTCGTCCGCCGCGGCAACCGGGTCGTCGCCCTCACCCTGGCCTACGTGGTCACCCGGGACGGCGAGCCGATCGCGACCGCGCAGACCCGCTTCACCGTCCAGACCCCGGCGATCTACCGGCGCCTGCGGGCCGGCCGGGGCGACGCCGGGGAGATGATGGCGCGTGCCGTCCGGCTGGCCCCGCCGATCCCGGTCGCCCGGGCCGGCCGCGCCCTCCCGCGCGAGGTGGCCCTCTCCGCGACCGACCGCGCCAGGCGCTGGCAGCTGCGGGTCGACACCAACCACCCGGTCCACTTCGACCACCCGGTCGACCACGCGCCCGGCTCCCTGCTGCTGGACGCCGCCCGCCAGGCCGCCCAGGCGCTCAGCCACCCGGCGCCGGTGGTGGCCGTCGCGATGGAGTGCGACTTCACGCGCTATGTCGAGCTGGACGAGCCGTGCGTGGTGGAGGTGACCCAGCTGCCGCGCGACCCGGCCCGCCGGGACCGCGTGGGCGTGATCCTGCAGCAGGGCACCGGCGCGCCGTCGTGCTCGGTCATCGTCACGGTGGCCCCGCTCCCGACCGACTGACCGACGTCCCGTCCCGGCCGCCCCGCCCCGCAGCGCATCGGCTCCGGCACCCGCCGCGCGCCTTCGAGGGCCCGCCGGCTCCGGCCGACGGGCCCTCGAATCCCGCCCCGGCACCCCGCGGCGCCCCGGTCCCGGCACGCCGCACCGCCCGTGCAGCAGGACGCCCGCCTCCGCCACCCCGGAGGCCCGCGTTCCGGCCCGGCGGGAGACGAGCAGACGACCGGACGCGACCGGACGCGACCGGGAGCGCAGGACGCCGCCGTCAGGCGTAATGGAGGGACCGGTCTGATGACCACACCCTGCCGGGGCCGGCCGAAGCACCGTGCCGGATGCGACGCGGCCGGGTGCCCACGCGACCGGGAGGGAAGCGGCGGTGAGCGGAGATGACCGGAGATGAGCGGTGAGCGGCAGCCCGGCGCGGCGGGACCGGACCGGTCGGAGGGGTTCGGCGAGCGCTTGCTCGGGAGGCTGCTCGACCTGGCCCGTGAGCTGCCGCCCGGGCTGATCGCTCCGCTGATCGCCGACGAACTGGACGGCTTCGGGGGCCGGGACGTGGCGGTCCTCCTCCAGGACTACGGTCAGCTCGTGCTCGTGCCGCTGCCGGGCCGGGGCCTGGTCACCGGGGAGCGCGAGCCGATCGTCGGGTCCGACGCGGGGACGGCCTTCGTGCGCGGTGCGCCGGTCGAGGTGCCGCAGGCCGACGGCGTGAGGATCTACCTGCCGCTGCTGGACGGCGGTGACGAGGTCGGGGTCCTCGCCCTCACCCTGGACACCGTCGACGACGACGACCGACGGCTCCTGCGCCGGTTCGCCGGCCTGGCCGCGGACCTGCTGATCGCCAAGAGCGGCTACACCGACCGGATCTTCCAGGCCCGGCGCCTCGAACCGATGAGCGTGGCCGCCGAGATCCAGTGGTCCCTGCTGCCCCCGTTGGCGATGACCGTTCCGCAGGTCGCCGTGGCCGGCATCCTCGAACCCGCCTACCAGGTGGCCGGCGACAGCTTCGACTACGCGCTCAACGACGACATCCTGCACGTGGCCACGATCGACGCGATGGGCCACGGACTGGACGCCGCCACGATGGCGACCGTCGCCATCGGCGCGTACCGGCACGCCCGACGCGCCGACATCGGGCTGGCCGAGATCTACGCGTTCATGGACCGGGCCATCGCCGAGCAGTTCGGGCCCGACCACTTCGTCACCGCGCAGATGATGCGCCTGAACACCGCGACCGGCCAGCTGCAGTGGGTCAACGCGGGCCACCCCGCCCCGCTGCTGATCCGCGGCCACGTTGTCGTGGAGCGGTTGGAGAGCGCGACCACACTGCCGGTCGGGTTCGGCGGCGAGGAGCCGGTGATCAGCGAGCGGGTGCTCCGGCACGGCGACCGGGTCCTGTGCTTCACCGACGGCCTGGTCGAGGAGCGCGAGGTGGGCGGCGAGCAGTTCGGGGAGGAGCAGCTCATCGACTGGGTCGAGCGGGTGGAGCGGTCGGCGGGCGGCGTGCGCGCGGTCGTGCGCGCCCTCTCCCACGTCCTGAAGGAGAAGCGGGGCGGGCGGACCAGCGACGACGCCACCCTGTTCCTGATCGAGTGGCGCTGAGGTCTGACCGCCGGGCACCCGACGGGACGCGGAGTACCGTGGGAGCAGCGGGACGGTCCGAACCGCCACAACCGAAGGACCGCCCTCCACAGCACCAGGGGCCCTGTCCCTGCAGATCGGTGGCGAGCCATGTCGGACGAACCCGGTGCCCCGTACGCGGGTCTGCTGCCGGACGGGTTCCACCGGTCGGCGAGGCCGGGGACGGTTCTGCTCCGGCTGGAGACCACCCGGTCGCGCGAGGGGGCTCTCGACGGCGCGTGGTGGCCCCGCTCGCGGGACATCGGCGCCGAGCTGCCCGGACTCGTCGCCGCGCTGACCGAGCACCTCGGGCCCGTGGCGAGCGTCGGTCTCGACACGGACGCGTGGGACGACGTCCCGGCCCGGCTGGTCGTCGACGGCCGGTCGGTGCACATCGACCGCCACCCGGTGGGCGACGACACGGTGATCATCACCCGGGGCGACCGCGATCACTTCAGCCTGCTCGTCGTCCCCCCGCAGGCGAGCCTGGAGGCGGCCCACGCCGCGATGGCACAAGCCGTCCTGGCGGGCGGCACCGACTCGGCGCAGCAGATCCTGATCGCCGCCGGCATCGGGTCCGTCCCTCCGGGCGAAGTCCTCTGAGCGGACAGCCCCCCGCGGAGCCCACCGGTCGCCGACACCCGGTCCGGCGCTTACGGTCTGTCCTGGAACAGGTCGGTCGTCACAGGAGGCCAGGATGCCGCGCTACCGGTGGGTGCTCGACACCCAGGACGACGAAGGCCACTGGGCCCGGCACGACGAGGCCCCCCTGCCGAACCCCCTGGAGTACGACGGACCGCCGCAGCGGGCCGCCAACCACCTGCGCGACGTGCTGGTGCGTACGCTCTCCCGGCCCGCTCCCGGCCCCCGGGCGATCAGGGTCCGCCTCTGGGACGCGCTCGATCCCGACCTCGATGCCGAGCCCGGGTCCGTTCCCGCCCCCGAACCCCGGGCCGAGACCGAGTGGTCACGCGAGTGACGCACCCGGCCCCGGCCGGTCGGGGGACCGCGGGCTAGTGAGCTGGTCTTGAGATCTGTGGTCGCCACGTGAGGCGCGTTGCGTTTCAGTTCTGATGTTCGCGTGGTCGTGAGTGGTGACAGGCCGTCAGAGCTGCGGTCTGCTGAGCGTATGGGTGACAGCAGACTGCAGCCGC
>NZ_JAQYWW010001140.1:0-277 GCF_036322525.1 Streptomyces sp. BE20
TGAGCGTCGCCGCGGCGGAGAGGTGGCTGACCATCGGCTGCTGCTCGTAGTCGTAGGGCTGCCCGCCGTAACCGCGCTGCTTTCGGCGGTGCCCGGCGCGTCGAGCAACACCTGCCCGGCGTCCACCGAGCGAGGATAAGACGGTGACGACCACCCACGACCGGAGACCCCGGACACGCGGGCGTAGCCGCCTCCTGGAAGGACGCAGGCACGCACGGAGACCGGCTTCGCTTCGCCAGCCACCTGCAGCGACCCCCTGCAGCTCCCTCCCCAACCA
>NZ_JAQYWW010001141.1:0-277 GCF_036322525.1 Streptomyces sp. BE20
GAAAGGACCGTCGCCTGGCTCGGCGGCTTCCGCCGACTCCACCGCCGCTACGAACGCAAGGGCACCCACTTCGCGGCCTTCGCCACCATCGCCGCCACCCTCATCTGCAACCGCAGAATCACCAAATGAGATCACTTCTTATCCTCGCTCGGTGGACGCCGGGCAGGTGTTGCTCGACGCGCCGGGCACCGCCGAAAGCAGCGCGGTTACGGCGGGCAGCCCTACGACTACGAGCAGCAGCCGATGGTCAGCCACCTCTCCGCCGCGGCGACGCTCA
>NZ_JAQYWW010001142.1:0-388 GCF_036322525.1 Streptomyces sp. BE20
ATCCTGATCCAGGGCCCTGAGGTGCTCGAATCCACCCGCAGGGTCGACACGATCGTGCTGGACAAGACCGGCACCGTCCCAACCGGCCGGATGACCCTGCTCGCCGTCCGCACCGCGGAGGGCGTCACCGAGACCGAGGTCCTGCGGCTGGCCGGTGCGCTGGAGCACGCCTCCGAGCACCCGATCGCCGCCGCCGTCGCCTCGGACGCCGCCGAGAAGGTGGGCCCGCTGCCCGCCGTCGAAGGGTGCGAGAACATCCCGGGGCTCGGCGTGCAGGGCGTCGTCGACGGCCACGCCGTGGTGGCCGGCCGGGAAGCCCTCCTGGCCGACTGGGCGCAGTACCTTCCGGCGCCGCTCGCCGAGGCCAAGCGCGCCGCCGAGGCGGCCG
>NZ_JAQYWW010001143.1:0-521 GCF_036322525.1 Streptomyces sp. BE20
CAGGACAGCGCCTTGGCGAAGAGCACGCCGGCACCCAGCGCACCGAGGCCCGCCACGGTGGTCCGCCACGGCGCCCAGCGCAGCAGCAGGACGCCGACGAAGACCACTCCGGTCAGGGCCACCACGACGCCGCCGCGGTGGCGCCCGGCGGCACCCTGCTGGTGGTCGGCCACGACTCGACCAACCTGACCGAGGGCGTCGGCGGCCCCCGGGATCCGGAGGTGCTCTTCACCCCGGGTGACGTGCTGACCGACCTGGTCACTCCGCAGGAGCAGACCCGGGCGGTCCAGCGGTTCCTCTCCGAGACCTTCGTGATCGCCCGGCAGGAGCCGCAGAACCCGCGCGGCCTGCTGGTGATGCCCCCGCGCGACCTGACCGCCACGAACTCGGCCAGCCGCGCCTGCGGCAGGCTGCGCGCGATTTCCGCCTCGCTGATCATGCCGACCAGCTCGTGCTCCGGGTGGTTGATCACCGGCAGCCGGCGGACCCGGTACTGCTCCAACACCCGCAGCACCTGTTCG
>NZ_JAQYWW010001144.1:0-301 GCF_036322525.1 Streptomyces sp. BE20
AAGCCGAGTTGGGGCGCGGACGGTACCGGCGGGCGGGCACGGAGACGTGCGGGCGGGCCCCCGAAGGTGCCCGCCCCCCCCGGGTGCGGCGGTGGCGGGGTGCGCGGCACCGCGTCCGCGCGGCTGGCCGAGAAGGTGGTCCCGGGCGCCGTCACCCCCGGGGGAGGCGGCCGGGCGGGCGGGGATGACCTCCAGGTACCCCGCGGCGAGGGGGTCGGCACAGCCAAGGTGGGGGAAAGTGTGTGCCAGGCTGAGTAGCTCTCCGGCGTGTGCGTCTGCGTCCAGGCGGGGGGGGGGGCGG
>NZ_JAQYWW010001145.1:0-333 GCF_036322525.1 Streptomyces sp. BE20
CCTCCGGGGACGCCGCCCTCGACGGCGCTTCAGCCGTCTCTCGACCGTACCCGCGCCCTGCCCGGCTGCGACCCCCTGCGCGAGCGTTTTGGAGTCATTCGGCGGGGCTCCCGCTGAGGAGGAAGGGGAGGTGGGCGCCTCGGGCGAGGGCGTCGAGGGCCTGGGTGGTGCGGTGGTGTAGGTCTCGGGTCAAGGCGTCGGTGAGTTGGGCGCGGTGGAGCCAGTGGACGGCGGTGATGGTGTGGGGCGGGCGGTGGCGGGCGACGGTGGATTCCTGGGCGGGGGTGAGTCGGCCGCCCCAGTAGACGAAGTTGACGGCTTCGGGGAGGTGTC
>NZ_JAQYWW010001146.1:0-326 GCF_036322525.1 Streptomyces sp. BE20
CCTCGCCTACGACGGCCTCCCGGCTCTCGATCGTCGCGAGGGCCAGGCACGGCGGGACCGCCGCTTCCCCGGCCCGCCTCGGCATGCCGGCGAGGTAGCGGATCAGGACGTAGACCGCGAGCAGGAACGCTCCCCCGACGCTCAGCGGCACACTCCCCAGGACGATCCCGACAACGACGCCCGCCAGGAACACCCCCGTCACACCGCCCGTGAAGACCCCCCGAGCGAGCATGACAGACCTGTTCTGCGTGGGCGGCGGCGCGGCGCCCGTGGTAATCGTCATACGGGCGATTGTGCTGGGCTCAGGTGACCTCCGGTAGGTGTCA
>NZ_JAQYWW010001147.1:0-309 GCF_036322525.1 Streptomyces sp. BE20
CCGCCCAGGACCCAGGAGAGGCCGCCGCCGGCGTAGGCTTGCCCTGCGGCGATCTCGTCCTCCACGGGCTCCGCCGGGGCCGGGGCGTGGTGGGGTCCGTCGCGGCCGGTGGTGACGCTTGCGCCGTCGCCGCCGCGGGTGATGACCACCGCGCGGGTGCCCTGGGCGAGGAGGGCGGCGCTGGTGTGCTGCTCGTCGCGGGCCGGGTCGGGGGCGAGGATGTGGAGTTCGTCGGCGGAGGGGATGAGGATGTCGTCGTGGCGGGCCAGGTGCAGAAGGGTTTCGCGGGCCTGCTGGTGGGTCCACAGG
>NZ_JAQYWW010001148.1:0-682 GCF_036322525.1 Streptomyces sp. BE20
CGACACCGGCTGCACCACATCCACCCGCTCCAGCGAGGCGGCACCCGGCACCTGATTCACCACATCCACCAACGACCAGTCCACATAAGGCTTCAGCGCACCCTCCACCTCCGCCAGAACCCGCGCGAACACCGGAGACTCGGCCGACAGACGCCGGCCCATCCCCACCCACTGCGAACCCTGACCCGGGAACACGAACACCGACCGGCCCGCCACCTCCGCACGGCCCGCCACCAACCCGGGCACAGCCTCGCCGGAGGACAGCGCCCGCAGTCCGGTCAGCGCCTGCGCCTGATCGGCGGCGACCACGACGGCCCGCCGCTCCAGCGCGGCACGGGAGGAGGCGAGCGTGCGGGCGACGGCCGGCGCCTCGGCGGCGGTCCGGGAATCCGCGAACTCCGCGAGCCGCCCGGCCTGTTCGCTCAGCGCCTCGGTGGTCCGGGCGGAGAGCAGCCAGGGCACCGGTGTGACGGACCCGGCGTCGAACTCGGCGGGGGCCTCCTGGACGGGGGCCTGTTCGAGGATGACGTGGGCGTTGGTACCGCTCACGCCGAAGGACGACACGGCGGCCCGGCGCGGCCGGTCCACCTCCGGCCACTCCCGCTCCTCCGTCAACAGCGCGACCGCACCCGACTCCCAGTCCACCTTCGAACTCGGCGCGTCGATGTGCAGACTCTTCGGC
>NZ_JAQYWW010001149.1:0-751 GCF_036322525.1 Streptomyces sp. BE20
CGACACCGGCTGCACCACATCCACCCGCTCCAGCGAGGCGGCACCCGGCACCTGATTCACCACATCCACCAACGACCAGTCCACATAAGGCTTCAGCGCACCCTCCACCTCCGCCAGAACCCGCGCGAACACCGGAGACTCCGCCAGCAACCGCCGGCCCATCCCCACCCACTGCGAACCCTGACCCGGGAACACGAACACCGACCGGCCCGCCACCTCCGCACGGCCGGAGACGACACCCGTCGCCTCCTCCGCGCGCGCTGCCGCGCCCAGCGCCGTCAGGACGGCCTCCCGGTCGGCGGCCACCACCACCGTCCGCTGCTCCAGCGCGGCACGCGCGGTGAGGAGGGTCCGGGCGGTCTGCGCCAGGTCGGCGTCGGGCCGTTCGGCGAGGAACCGGCCCCAGCCGTCGGCCTGGGCGTGCAACCCGGGCTCGGTGGCGGCCGACAGGACCAACGGCAGGGCGGCACCCGGCAGTACGTCGTTCGAGGCACGACCGGCCGACGGGGAGACGGCGGACTGCTCGTCGGGCTGCTGGGCCGACGGCTCGTCGGAGGACTGCGGCGCGTCCTCGGCAGGGGCCTGTTCGAGGATGACGTGGGCGTTGGTTCCGCTCACGCCGAAGGACGACACGGCGGCCCGGCGCGGCCGGTCCACCTCCGGCCACTCCCGCTCCTCCGTCAACAGCGCGACCGCACCCGACTCCCAGTCCACCTTCGAACTCGGCGCGTCGATGTGCAGACTCTTCGGC
>NZ_JAQYWW010001150.1:0-879 GCF_036322525.1 Streptomyces sp. BE20
CCAGGCCGTCACCTGGCTCCTGGAGCGCCACGGATCCCCGGCCGCCCTGAGAAAAGCCGGACGCCGCAGACTCGTCGAACTGATCCGCCCCAAAGCCCCGCGCATGGCCCAACGATTGATCGACGACCTCTTCGACGCCCTTGACGAACAGACCGTCGTCGTCCCCGGCACCGGCACACTCGACGTGGTCGTCCCGTCCCTGGCCCGATCGCTCGCGGCCGTCCAGGAACAGCGCCGGGCCCTGGAGGCCCAGATCAACACCCTGCTGGAGGCCCACCCTCTTCACCCGGTCCTGACCTCGATGCCCGGAGTCGGCGTCAGGACCGCCGCCGTCCTGCTGGTCACCGTCGGCGACGGCACGAGCTTCCCCACCGCCGCCCACCTCGCCTCCTACGCCGGCCTCGCGCCTACAACCAAGTCGTCGGGCACCTCCATCCACGGCGAACACGCACCCCGAGGCGGCAACCGGCAGCTCAAGCGCGCCATGTTCCTCTCGGCCTTCGCCTGCATGAACGCCGACCCCGCCTCCCGCACCTACTACGACCGGCAACGAGCCCGCGGCAAAACCCATACCCAGGCCCTCCTGCGCCTCGCCCGCCAACGCATCAGCGTCCTGTTCGCCATGCTCCGCGACGGCACCCTCTACGAATCCCGAACCCCAGCCGTCACCCCCGCCGCATGACCACCCCAAACAGCACCAAAACCGGCACCGCATCCTTGACGAAGGACATAGAGGCACCCCCGGATCCATCGCACGATCCGGGCCATCGCCTGCGGGCGCTGAGCGGCCGCAGGGCCGGGACGATGGTTGTCCTGGCCGGGTGCGGACGTCATGATCGCGGGTCGGCTGAGGAGACGGTTGTCGAGAAGACCTGGCGG
>NZ_JAQYWW010001151.1:0-8245 GCF_036322525.1 Streptomyces sp. BE20
CATCTTGATGATGCCGGCCGCCCCGGCCGCCGCCTGGGTGTGCCCGAGGTTCGACTTGATCGACCCGAGCCAGAGCGGGTCGCCGCCGTCCCGGTCCCGCCCGTACGTCGCCAGCAGCGCCTGGGCCTCGATCGGGTCGCCGAGTGTCGTGCCGGTGCCGTGCGCCTCGACGGCGTCGACGTCCCGCGGCGTCAGACCGGCGTTCGCCAGCGCCTGGCGGATGACGCGCTGCTGCGACGGGCCGTTGGGGGCGGTGAGGCCGTTCGAGGCACCGTCCTGGTTCACGGCGGTGCCCCGGACGACCGCGAGCACGCGGTGGCCGAGGCGCCGGGCGTCGGAGAGCCGCTCGACGAGCACCATGCCGACGCCCTCGCCCCAGCCGGTGCCGTCCGCACCCGCCGCGAAGGACTTGCACCGGCCGTCGGCCGCCAGACCCCGCTGCCGCGAGAACCCGACGAAGGTGTCCGGGGTGGCCATCACGGTCACGCCGCCGGCCAGCGCGAGGTCGCACTCGCCGGAGCGCAGCGCCTGCGCGGCGAGGTGCAGGGCGACCAGCGACGAGGAGCACGCGGTGTCGACCGTGACCGCCGGGCCCTCCAGGCCGAGCGTGTAGGAGATCCGGCCGGAGGCGACGCTGCCGGAGTTGCCGGTGCCGAGGAAGCCCTCGACCTCCTCGGGTACGGCGGTCAGCCGGCCGAGGTAGTCGTGGTACATCAGCCCGACGAAGACACCGGTGCGGGAGCCGCGCAGGCGCAGCGGGTCGACGCCGGCGTGCTCCAGGGTCTCCCAGGAGGATTCGAGCAGCAGGCGCTGCTGCGGGTCCATCGCCATGCCCTCGCGGGGGCTGATCCCGAACAGGCCCGGGTCGAAGTGCGCGGCCTCGTAGAGGAATCCGCCTTCGCGGGCGTAGGAGGTGCCGGGGTGGTCCGGGTCGGGGTGGTAGAGACCCTCGACGTCCCAGCCGCGATCGGTCGGGAACAGACCGATGCCGTCCCGGCCCTCGTCCACCAGCTTCCACAGCTCGTCCGGCGTGGTGATCCCGCCCGGGTAGCGGCAGGCCATCCCGACGATCACGACGGGGTCGTCGTCGGCCGGGGTGGTGGCGGTCGGGGCGGGGGCCGTGACCGGGGCCGGGGCCGCGCCGGACAGTTCGGTGGTGAGGAACTCGGCGAGGGCGGTGGCGTTCGGGTAGTCGAAGATCAGGGTCGCGGGGAGCCGCAGCCCGGTCTCGGCGGTGAGCGCGTTGCGCAGCTCGACGGCGGTGAGCGAGTCGAAGCCCAGCTCGCGGAAGGCCCGGGCGACGGGGACGGCGTCGGGGCCGGGGTAGCCGAGGACGGCGGCGGCCTGGGTGCGGACGATGGCCAGGGCGGCCTGGACCCGTTCGGCGTCCGCCAGTCCGGCGAGGTGGCGGGCCAGGGTGCCGCCGCCGGTCGCGGTCCTGGCCGTGGCGGCGCGCCGGCGCCCGGCGTTCGGGACCAGGCCGTGCAGCAGCGGGGGCAGGCCCTCGGCGCCGCGGAGCACGGCCAGGTCGAGCCGGAGCGGGACGGCGACCGGGCGGTCGGCGGCGAGGGCGGCGTCGAAGAGCGCGAGGCCGGCCTCGGCGTCCAGCGCTCCGAAGCCGCCACGGGCCAGCCGGCGCAGGTCCGCCTCGGAGAGCGCGGCCCCGAGGCCGGCGTCCCACAGGCCCCAGGCGAGGGAGGTCGCGGGGACTCCCTGTGCGCGCAGTTCGGTCGCGTAGGCGTCCAGGAAGGCGTTGGCGGCGGCGTAGTTGGCCTGGCCGGCGTTGCCGAACAGGCCGGCCGCGGAGGAGTAGAGGACGAAGGCGCCGAGCGTCCTGTCCTTCGTCGCGGCGGCGAGGTTGCGGGCGGCGTCGACCTTCGCCCGGAAGACGGCGTCGAGCCGCTCCGGGGTGAGGTCGGTGAGCAGGCCGTCGTCGATGGCGCCGGCGGCGTGGACGACGGCGGTGACCGGCTCGTCCCGCAGCGCCGCGGCGACCGCGTCGGGGTCGGACAGGTCGCAGGCGAGCGAGCGCACCTCCGCGCCCTCGATCTCGATGCCCCCGCCGGAGCGGGTGAGCAGGAGCAGCCGGCCGACGCCGTGGGCCCGCACCAGGTGGCGGGCGACGAGGCCGCCGAGTGTGCCGGTGGCGCCGGTGACCACCACGACGCCGTCACCGAACTCCGCGCGGCCCTCGGCGTGCAGCCGGGCCAGGCGCGGCACCTTGACCGCGCCGTCGCGGACCAGTGCCTGCGGCAGCGGGTGGAACGCGGTCTCGGCCGCGTCCAGCAGGTGGATGCGGTCCGGGTGTTCGGCCTGGGCCGACCGCACCAGGCCCCACAGGGCGGCGCCGTCGGGGTCGGTGATCTCCTCGCCGACGGCGCCGAAGGTGCGCACCACCAGCCGGGAGTCCGACCAGGCGGGGTCGGCCAGCCAGTCCTGCAGCAGCGTCAGCAGGTCGGCGGCCCGGTCGCGGGCGGCGCCGGGCGCCGTCGCGTCCACGGCGAGCACCGGCGCGGGGGCCGGCAGCGGCTCGCCGAGCGCGATCACGACCGGGTGGTCGGCCGGGGAGCCGGTCGGGGAGCCGGTCGGGACCGTGGCCGGGGCGGCCGGGTCCTGCGCGGTCCACTCGACGGTGAACAGCGAGCGGGCCGCCTCGGTCCGACCGGCCGTGGTCCCGTCCGCGTCGACCGGGCGGAAGACGAGACCCTCGACAGTGGCCACGGGAGCGCCGGCGGCGTCGACCGCGTCGACCCGGACGCTCTCGCCGGACGGCCGGAGCCGGGCGCGCAGCAGTCCGGCACCGTCGGCGTGCACGGTGACGCCGGTGAACGCGAAGGGCAGGCGGGTTTCGCCGTCGGCGGCGGCCTCGGTGTCCTCGCCGGTGCTCAGGCCGTGCAGGACGGCGTCGAGCAGCGCGGGGTGCACGCCGAACCCGTCGGGTTCGCCGGTCAGTTCCGCCTCGACGAAGAGGTCGTCGCCCTGTCGCCAGACCTCGCGCAGGCCCCGGAAGGCCGGCCCGTACGTGTAGCCGGCGACGGCCAGCCGGTCGTAGAGGTCCTCGGTGGGCAGGCGGGTCGCCCCGGCCGGCGGCCAGCCGAACGCCTCGCCGGCCGTCCGGGCCGCGCCGACGAAGCCGGTGGCGTGGACGGTCCAGGCGTCCTCGGTCCCGGCGGCGGGCTCGCCCGGGTGGGAGTGGACGGTGACCGGGCGACGGCCGGTCCCGTCCTCGGCGCCGACGCTGACCTGCACGGCGACGCTGTCCGCGGCGCCGAGCCGGAGCGGCTGCCGGAGCACCAGCTCGTCGACGGCGGGGGCGCCGACCACGGCGCCTGCGGCGAGGGCGAGTTCGAGCAGCGCCGTGCCCGGCACCAGGACGGTGCCCAGGATCGTGTGGTCGGCCAGCCAGGGCTGTGCGCGCAGCGAGAGGCGGCCGGTGAGGACGGTGCCCTCGCCGCCGGCCAGCGGCACCGCCGCCCCGAGGAGCGGGTGATCGGCCGGGCCCAGTCCGAGGCTCGCCGGGTCGGTGCCCGCGCCGGTGGCGGCCTGCGGCCAGTAGCGCTGCCGCTGGAAGGCGTAGGTCGGCAGGTCGGACAGCGGGGCGCCGGCGCCGTCGAGGACGCCCGTCCAGTCGACCTCGGCGCCCCGGGTGAACACCGTCGCGACGCCGGTCAGCAGGGCGGTGACCTCGTCCCGGTCGCGGCGCAGGGTCGGGACGGCGAGCGCGTCCGGCGCGTTGGCGCCGACCAGGGCGGTCAGCACGCCGTCCGGGCCGACCTCCAGGAAGCGGGTGACGCCCTGCGCGGTCAGCGCGGTGACGGCGTCGGCGAAGCGGACCGGGCGGCGGACCTGGTCGACCCAGTACTCGGGGTCGGTCCAGCGCAGCGGTTCCCCGGGTTCGACGGTGGAGACCGCGGCGAGCTGCGGCGCGGCGAGATCGAGCCCGCGGACGACCGCGCGGAACGCGTCCAGCATCGGCTCCATGAGCCGGGAGTGGAAGGCGTGGCTCGTCCGCAGGCGGCCGGTCTTCCAGCCGCGTTCCGCGGCCGGACCGGTGATCCGGGCGATGTCCTCGGCGGCGCCGGAGAGCACGACCGCGTCCGGCCCGTTCACCGCGGCGACGTCGACGTCCGGGAACGCCGCGCGCACCTCGGCCTCGGACGCGCCGACCGCGAGCATCGCACCACCCGGGGGCAGCGCCTGCATGAGCCGGCCCCGGGCCGCGACCAGCACCGCCGCGTCGGGCAGGGAGAGGACACCCGCGGCGTGGGCGGCCGTGATCTCGCCGATCGAGTGACCGGCGACGACGTCGGGCGTCACGCCCCAGTGCCGGAGCAGGGCCAGCAGCGCCGTCTCGACCGCGAACAGGGCGGGCTGCGCGTACGCGGTCCGGTCGAGCGCGTCCGGGTCGGCGAAGACGACCAGCCGCAGCGGCTCGTCGAGCAGCGGGTCGAGGTGCGCGCAGACCTCGTCGAACGCGGTCGCGAAGACCGGGAAGGCCGCGTAGAGCTGTTCGCCCATGGCGAGGCGCTGCGCGCCCTGGCCGGTGAAGAGCAGGGCGAGCCTGCCGTCACCCGCCTCACCCCGGGCCGCGGTCTCCCGCCGCTTGAGCGCGCGGAGCAGCTGGGCCCGGTTGGGCGCCAGGTAGGCGGCCCGGTGGGTGAGTGCGGCCCGGCCCGCGGTGGTCCGGGCGAGGTCGAGGAGGTCGGTGTCCGGGCAGGAGTCGAGCCAGTCCCGGAGGCGTTCGGTCTGCGCGTCGAGGCCGGCCTCGGTGGCCGCGGAGACGACGACCGGCAGCACCGGCAGCGTGCTGCGGCCGCGCGGGCGTTCGTCCTGCTCGACGACGGCGGGCGGCTCCTCCAGGATGACGTGGGCGTTGGTGCCGCTGACGCCGAACGCGGACACGCCCGCCCGGCGGGGCTTCGGCCCGGCGGCCCAGGGCCGGGCCTCGGTCAGCAGCGCGACGGCGCCGGAGCTCCAGTCGGCCTGCGGGGTCGGCGCGTCGACGTGCAGCGTCCTGGGCAGCCGCCCGTGCCGCATGGCGAGGACCATCTTGATGATGCCGGCCACACCGGCGGCGGACTGGGTGTGGCCGATGTTGGACTTCACCGAGCCGAGCCAGAGCGGCTCGCCGTCCCGCTCCTGGCCGTAGGTGGCCAGCAGCGCCTGGGCCTCGATCGGGTCGCCGAGTGTCGTCCCGGTGCCGTGCGCCTCGACGGCGTCGACGTCCTGCGGCGTCAGGCCGGCGTTCGCCAGGGCCTGGCGGATGACGCGCTGCTGGGACGGGCCGTTGGGGGCGGTGAGGCCGTTCGAGGCGCCGTCCTGGTTGACCGCACTGCCGCGCACGACGGCCAGCACCTCGCGCCCGGCGGCCCGCGCCGAGGACAGCCGCTCGACGAGCAGCATGCCGACGCCCTCGGCCCAGCCGGTGCCGTCGGCGGCGGCGGCGAAGGACTTGCACCGGCCGTCGGTGGCCAGCCCGCGCTGGCGGGAGAACTCGGTGAACGTGCCGGGGGTGGCCATGATGGTCACGCCGCCGACCAGTGCCATGCCGCACTCGCCCTGGCGGAGTGCCTGCGCGGCGAGGTGCAGGGCGACCAGCGAGGACGAGCAGGCGGTGTCGACGGAGACGGCCGGCCCTTCGAGGCCGAAGGTGTAGGCGATCCGCCCGGAGGCGACGCTGCCGGCGCTGCCGGTGCCGAGGTACCCGCTCAGGTCCTCGGCGCTCTCCTCCAGCAGGGAGACGTACCCCTGGTGGGTGGTGCCGACGAAGACGCCGACCTGTCGGCCGCGGAGCGCGAGCGGGTCGAGGCCGGCCCGTTCGAACGTCTCCCACGCGGTCTCCAGCAGCAGCCGCTGCTGGGGGTCCATCGCGAGGGCCTCGCGCGGGCTGATGCCGAACAGGCCCGGGTCGAAGCGGTCGGCGTCGCGGACGAAGCCGCCATTGACGGTGTAGGAGGTGCCCGACCGGTCGGCCCGGTCGGCGTCGGGGTCGTAGAGGCCGTCGAGGTCCCACCCGCGGTCGGCCGGGAACGGGCCGATCGCGTCGGTCTCCGCCGCGACCAGGTCCCACAGCTCGTCGGGCGTGCCGACGCCGCCGGGGAAGCGGCAGGCCATCGCGGTGAGCACGATCGGGTCGTCGTCGGCGGGTACGGCCGCCGGCGCGGCGACCGCCGGGGCGGCCTCGACGCCGGAGACCTCCTCGCGGAGGTACCGGGCGAGCGCCAGCGGCGTCGGGTAGTCGAACGCGAGGGTCGGGGAGAGGCGCAGCCCGGTCTCGGCGGCCAGCGCGTTGCGGAGCTCGACCGCGGTGAGCGAGTCGAAGCCCAGCTCGCGGAACGGGCGCTTGACCGCGATCGCGTCGGCGGACGGGTAGCCCAGGACGTGCGCGGCGTGGCCCCGGACCAGGTCCACCAGGGCGGCCTCGCGCTGCGCCGGGGGCAGGTCGGCCAGCCGGGAGCGCCAGCCGGTCTCGGCCACCGGCGCGTCGCCGGCCGGGCCGGCGACCTCCGGCAGGTCCTCCAGCAGGGGCCGGCGGCGGGCGGCGGCGAACGTCTCGACGAAGGACGCCCAGTCGACGTCGGCGACGGTGAGCAGCGGCGCGACTCCTGCGGCGGCCCGCCGCAGGACGTCGATCGCCAGGTCGGGGGCCATCGGGGCCAGTCCGCGCCGGCTCAGTGCGGCGCCGGTGTCGCCCTCGGTGGCCATGCCCGCCTCGGCCCACGGGCCCCAGGCGAGCGAGGTGGCGGCCAGGCCGCGGGCCCGGCGGCGCAGCGCCAGGGCGTCGAGGCCGGCGTTGGCGGCCGCGTAGGCGCCGCCCCAGCCGCTGCCCCAGGTGGCGGCGATCGAGGAGAACAGGACGAACGCGTCGAGCTCCGTGTCGCCGAGGAGTTCGTCGAGGTGCAGGGCGCCGGCGGTCTTCCCGGCGAGCACGGGGGCGAGCGCGGCCGCGTCGAGGTCGGCCAGGGGCGCGCCGTGCGCGATGCCCGCGGCGTGGACGACCGCGGTGAGCGGGGCCTGCGGGTCGGCGCCGGCGAGGTCGAGGAGGGCGGCGACCGCGGCGCGGTCGGCCAGGTCGGTGGCGACGAGGGTGACGCGCGCGCCGGTGGCGCGGATCTCGTCGGCCAGCTCGTGGGCACCGGGCGCGTCAGGCCCGCGCCGGCCGGCGAGGACGAGGTGGGCGGCGCCCTGGGCGGCGGCCCAGCGGGCCACCTGACCGCCGAGCGCGCCGGTGCCGCCGGTGACCAGGACGGTGCCGCGCGGCTGCCAGCCCTCGTCGGGCCCGGCCGCGGTGTGCGCGAGGCGGCGGACGAACAGGCCGGCCGGGCGGATCGCGATCTGGTCCTCGGCGTCGAGGCCGCCGGCGAGGACCGTGACGAGCCGGTCGGCGGCGCGCGGGTCGAGGGTGTCGGGGAGGTCCAGCAGGCCGCCCCAGCGGTCCGGGTACTCCAGGCCGACCACCCGGCCCAGCGCCCAGGTCTCGACCCGGGCGACACCGGTGACGCGGTCGTCGGGCCCGGTGGTGACCGCGCCGCGGGTGAGGATCCACAGGGGGGCGGTGACGGCGGCGTCCTCGACGGCCTGGGCGAGGGCGAGCGTGCCGGACAGCGCCGCGGGGACGCCGTCCTCGTCGGCCGTCTCCGAGGCGTCGCCCAGCGCGAGGAGCGAGACGACGCCGGTGACGCCGTCGAGCTCGCGCAGCCGGGCCGCGAGCGTGGCCCGGTCGGCGGCGGGGACGGTCACGACGGCGGCGCCGGCCCGGGTGAGGACCTCGTCGACGCCGTCGGCGGCATCGGTGGCGGCGGGCGCGACCAGGACCCAGGTGCCGGTGAGGGGCCGGGAGGTCGGGTCGGGCAGCGACGTCCAGGTCTCCCGGTAGCACCAGCCGTCGGCCACGTCCCGCTGGTGCTTGCGGCGGCGCCAGGAGGAGAGCGCCGGGACGAGCGCGCCGAGTGTCTCCCGGTGGGCCTCGGCGTCGATGCGCAGCTCGTTGGCGACGACGCTGAGGTCGGCGGAGTCGATCGCGGCCCAGAAGCCGGCGTCCGCGTCCGTCGGTGCGGCGGCCTCGCGGGGGGTCGGACGGAGCCAGTACCGCTGGTGGGAGAAGGGGTAGGTGGGCAGGTCGGTCGGGCGGGCGCCGGTGCCGTCGAAGAGGACCCGCCAGGTGACGGGCTGCCCGTGGACGAACAGCTCGGCGACGGCGGTGAGCAGCGTGGTGGCCTCGTCGCGGTCGCGGCGCAGGGCGGCG
>NZ_JAQYWW010001152.1:0-281 GCF_036322525.1 Streptomyces sp. BE20
CCGCCAGGTCTTCTCGACAACCGTCTCCTCAGCCGACCCGCGATCATGACGTCCGCACCCGGCCAGGACAACCATCGTCCCGGCCCTGCGGCCGCTCAGCGCCCGCAGGCGATGGCCCGGATCGTGCGATGGATCCGGGGGGGGGCACCGGCAGCAGCTCGGCGGACGGAGCACCGGCGACCCGGGTTCTACCACGCGGCGCGGGGGCACACGGCGCAGCAGTTGCCCGGCGGCCTACGGCTACCCCGGCGACGCCGATCGCCTGGACGCCGAACCGCAGG
>NZ_JAQYWW010001153.1:0-340 GCF_036322525.1 Streptomyces sp. BE20
GACCCCGCCGCTCGGCCCTGCTACAAGGAATCAGATGCCAGGCATATCGGCCCCCCGCACGGGCCACCGCGCCGGCCGGTCCGGCTCCCTCCGCAGCTCGCTCCTCGCGCTCGCGCTGGTCCCCTGCCTCGGCCTCGCCGGCGCCGGGGGATTCGCCTCCTTCCTGCTGCGCGTCTCCGGAGACACCCCCGCCCTGTACGCCGGCAGCGCCGTCTTCGCCGCCGTCCTGCTCTGGAGCCTGGTCCGCGGCATACGCGTCGCGCGCGCCCTCCCGGCGAGGCTCTCCGGCCTGCGCGAGGACACCCTCGCGATCGCCCAGCACGAGATCCCGCAGGTGGCC
>NZ_JAQYWW010001154.1:0-321 GCF_036322525.1 Streptomyces sp. BE20
AATTCGACGGGAATATCTCCTTCCGGACCGCATGCTTTTCCCGACGAAAACACGGCCGGAGAACCGTTCGACGTCAACTGTGAATCGTTTCTCCCCGCCTGTCCCTCCCGCCCCATCCGGACGGCCGGAATTCCGTTCCGGAACGGCCGCCGCCGGTCACCAACCGAGAATTCTCCCATGTCGGCCGGAACTCCCGACGGGACTATTTCCGGGGCTGCGCCCCGGCGGCGCGGTACACACCTCGCAGTATCGTGAACGGAGGACGAACAGTGGACCAGCTGAACGAATCCGGGATCCCCTCGAAGCATCGGGACGGGCGGC
>NZ_JAQYWW010001155.1:0-1133 GCF_036322525.1 Streptomyces sp. BE20
CACCGACGCGGACCGGGAGCGGATGCGGCGTGGTGGTGTCCTGCCGCTGACCGCCGAGCAGGGGCTCGCGGCCTTCGACGCGGCGCTTTCCGGTGGACGGCCGCTGGTCGCTGCGCTCGCGGTCGACACCGCGGTACTCCGTGCCGCAGAGGCTGTGCCGCCGCTGCTGGCCGGCCTCGTGCCCGGCCGCGCCGTGGTCGCCCCGGCCGGCAGCCCGCTGGCCCGACGGCTGTCCGCGCTTCCCGGGCACGAGCGGTCCCGGGCACTGCTCGCCCTGGTCGGTGGCCAGGTCGCCGCCGTGCTCGGGTACGCGTCGTCCGACCACCTGGACCCCGAGCGGGCCTTCAGCGAGCTGGGATTCGACTCGCTCACCGCGGTCGAACTGCGCAACCGGCTGAACGCGGTGACCGGGCTGCGACTGCCGTCCACGCTGGTCTTCGACTACCCGAACGCCACCCTGCTGGCCGCGTCCCTCGACGAGCGGTTGTCCGACGAGCACGGCCCGGCCGCCACGCCTGCCCGGCGCGTCCGGGTGGACGACGAGCCGATCGCGATCGTGGGGATGGCGTGCCGGTTCCCCGGGGGCGTCGCGTCGCCGGAGGACCTGTGGGAGCTGGTGGCGTCCGGGCGGGACGGGATCGGGTTCTTCCCGGAGGACCGTGGCTGGGACGTGGAGAACCTGTACCACCCGGACCCGGACCACCCCGGTACCTCGTACACGCGGGAGGGTGGATTCCTTTACGGCGCGGGGGACTTCGATCCGGGGCTGTTCGGGATCTCGCCGCGCGAGGCGCTGGCGATGGACCCGCAGCAGCGCCTGCTGCTGGAGACCTCCTGGGAGGCGTTCGAGCGGGCGGGAATCGACCCGCTGGGGCTGCGAGGTTCGCGGACCGGCGTGTTCGCCGGTGTCATGTACCACGACTACGGTTCGCAGACCGCCGCGGTGCCGCCCGGTGTGGAGGGTTTCCTCAGCACGGGCAGCTCCGGCAGTGTCGCGTCGGGCCGGGTGTCGTACACCTTCGGTCTGGAGGGTCCGGCGGTCACGGTCGACACGGCGTGCTCGTCCTCGTTGGTCGCTCTGCACCTGGCGGTGCAGGCGCTGCGCAGCGGGGAGTGTGACGCGGCGCTGGCGG
>NZ_JAQYWW010001156.1:0-310 GCF_036322525.1 Streptomyces sp. BE20
TCCTCGTTCCGGGTGGTCGGTGCGGGGCCGGGGGGCCCCACCCGGCGTGCCGGGGGGGGGGGGCGGGGCCCCCGGGGTGGGTGGGGGGGGGGGGCCGGGGGGGGGGGGGGGCGGGGGGCGCCCGGGGGGGGCGCCGGCCGGGGCCCCCCCCCCGCCCCACCGGGGGGGGGGGGCCCCCCCCCCCGGGTGCGCGGGGGGGGGGGCGCCGGGGCCCCCCGCCGGGGCCCCCGGCCGGGCCCCCCCGCCCCCCCCCCCCGGGGGGGGGGGCCCCCCCCACCGGGTGCGCCGGGGGGGGGGCCCCGGCCCCGCA
>NZ_JAQYWW010001157.1:0-324 GCF_036322525.1 Streptomyces sp. BE20
CAGGGCCGTGCCCCGGGCGTGTTCCTCGGCCGGGGCCTTTTGCTGGGGGGTCGCCACCGTCAGGTGCCGTGTAAAAGAATCCCGGGCCCCCCGGATGAGAAGGGTGGACCCCCGGGACAGCAAACGGCGGCCCCGCACGCTGCGCGGCCTGGGACGGTTCCGCGGCGTGCGGACCCTGCAGTGCCCGCTGAGCCGGAGGCCCCGGTCCCATATCGGCGAAACCGTAAATGCGGAACCCGCCCCGAACGCCCAAGGCCAGGGCGCCAGTTAACCAAGAGACGGAACCACCCCCACCGGCCCCGCCAGGGCCCAGAAACCCGCCGG
>NZ_JAQYWW010001158.1:0-382 GCF_036322525.1 Streptomyces sp. BE20
CCCGCAAGCGCGGGGGTCAGCCGCCCCGGCCGGTCACGCCCGGGGCCGGGTTGTCGTCCTCCCCGCACTCGCGGGGTACGGCCGGTGGGCGCCGCCCGGGCGCCGTAATGTAGGCGTCCACCGCCCCCCAGCGGGGGTACGGCGGTGGTCCGCCGAGCGGGAGGGGGCCAGGGACTGGGTTGGCGGAGTCCGCCCCGCGCCGGCGGGGGGCAGCCGGTCGCGGCCCGCGCTGTGCCGCAGCACCGTGCGTCCTCCCCGCGCACGCGGGGGTCAGCCGGGACGGTTCACCGGCTGGCGCGCCGCCGCGCCGTCCTCCCCGCGCCGGCGGGGGTCAGCCGTTCCCCGTGAACCAGGAGATGGACCTCGAGCAGTCCTCCCCGCG
>NZ_JAQYWW010001159.1:0-238 GCF_036322525.1 Streptomyces sp. BE20
ACGAACCCCTTCCCGGGCCGGACGCGGCCACGGCCCCTTGGCCTGTGCGCCGCGGCGGGCGCGGGCCCGGTGACGGCGCCAGGTCCGCTCGGGCACGCCGATCAGGCGGCAGAACCTCGCGGTCGGCATGCCCGCCTCGACACGGATCACCTCGAGGTCCTCGAAGGGCCCGGCCGGCCCTCCGCGGACTTCTTCCACACCCGCAGCTCGACCGCGGCCTCACCCAGCGCCTGGGTCA
>NZ_JAQYWW010001160.1:0-342 GCF_036322525.1 Streptomyces sp. BE20
GCCGGCGACCCGAGCCACCGCCGCCCCAAACGGGAGGAGGGCCAGGAAGACCCCCAACCGCAGTTCCACGACCACAACAAGCACACCCCCGAGCAACAGTACGAGAACCCCCCCAGCGGCCACCACACCACACTGCTGGACTGGCTGGGCCTCGGACGTGACCAGGAGGAGGGCCGGATGCGGTACGCCGACCTCCTCACCGACGGCGGCAGACTCAACCACGAGACGCACTACGCGCCCCTGCAGCACCAGCGCGGCGAGAGCAGCGGAGACGCCCTGGAGGTCAAGGCGTCCGGCGGCACGCGTCTGCCGGGCATGGTCACCTCACGGGTCAAGACCGGC
>NZ_JAQYWW010001161.1:0-243 GCF_036322525.1 Streptomyces sp. BE20
GCCGGCCTTGAGGTAGTCGAGCTCCAGGCCGTTGTTCATCAGCCAGACGTCGGGGCCCTTGCCGGCGGCGACGGCCTGCTTGATCTTGTCCCGGCCGTCCTTCCACTCCAGGAGCGTGAGTTCGACCTTCACCTTGCCCTGGGAGGCGTTGAACTCGTCCACCAGGGCCTTGACCTTGGTGTCCTGGCCGATCCAGTAGGGCATCGACCAGAACGTGACGGTGGTGGGCCCGGCGGACTCCGA
>NZ_JAQYWW010001162.1:0-234 GCF_036322525.1 Streptomyces sp. BE20
CTCGATCACCCAGCGGTGCCGGCCGAGGCGCTGGGAGGACTCGATGCCGCGGCGGGCGATGCGGGCCGGGATCTGCCGCCGGCGCAGGTAGGCGCGGATGAAGCGGTGGTCGTAGGCTTTGTCGGCGTGCAGCTTGCCGGGTCGGCGTCTCCTGGGTCCGCGTCGCGAGCGGATCGGCGGAATGGCGTCGACGAGCGGGATCAGGGCCTGGCTGTCATGGACGTTGGCTCCGGA
>NZ_JAQYWW010001163.1:0-253 GCF_036322525.1 Streptomyces sp. BE20
CTCGATCACCCAGCGGTGCCGGCCGAGGCGCTGGGAGGACTCGATGCCGCGGCGGGCGATGCGGGCCGGGATCTGCCGCCGGCGCAGGTAGGCGCGGATGAAGCGGTGGTCGTAGGCTTTGTCGGCGTGCAGCTTGCCGGGACGGCGGCGTCGCGGTCCGCGTCGCGAGCGGATCGGCGGAATGGCGTCGACAAGCGGTATCAGGGCCTGGCTGTCATGGACGTTGGCTCCGGAGATCGCGAGCGACAGGGGC
>NZ_JAQYWW010001164.1:0-6385 GCF_036322525.1 Streptomyces sp. BE20
CGGGACGGGTACCGCGCTGGGTGACCCGATCGAGGCCCAGGCGCTCCTCGCCACCTACGGCCAGGACCGTGCGGAGAACGAGCCGCTGTGGCTGGGGTCGGTGAAGTCGAACCTCGGTCACACGCAGGCGGCGGCCGGTGTCGCGGGCATCATCAAGATGGTGCAGTCGATGCGCCACGGGATCCTCCCGGGCACGCTGCACGTCGACGCGCCGTCCTCGCAGGTCGACTGGTCCGCGGGTGCGGTCGAGCTGCTGACCGAGGCCCGCGACTGGCCCGCGACCGACCGGCCGCGTCGGGCCGGGGTGTCCTCGTTCGGCATCAGCGGCACCAACGCCCACGTCATCCTCGAAGCGCCGTCGGGCGCACCGGTTCCCGCGACCGCGTCGGACGAGGCACCGCTCCCGGCGCTTCCGGTCACTCCGGTCGTGCTCGCGGCGGCCGACGAGGACGCCCTGCGCGTGCTGGCGGGTCGGATCGCCGAGCACCGTGGGCTCCCGCTCGACCGGCTCGCGGCGGGCCTGGTGGGCCGGGCCGCGCTGCCGCAGCGCGCGGTGCTCCTCGCCGAGGACCGCTCCGCGCTGGAGGATTCCCTGAGCGCGTTCACCGATCGGGCCGTCACCGACCGGGCCGTCACCGACCGGATTGTCACCGGGACGGCGGTCGAGGGCCGGCTGGCGGTGGTGTTCACCGGTCAGGGGTCGCAGCGGGTCGGCATGGGCCGGGAGGTGTACGACACCTTCCCGGTGTTCGCGACCGCCTATGACGAGGCGTGCGAGGCGCTGGGGCTGAGGCTGCACGGGCTGGACGCGGAGTCGCTGGACCGGACGGGTTCGGCGCAGCCGGCGATCTTCGCGGTCGAGGTGGCGCTGCTCGCGCTCGTGCGCTCCTGGGGGGTGACCCCGGACGTGGTCGCCGGTCACTCGGTCGGCGAGATCACCGCCGCGTACGCCGCCGGGGTCCTCACCCTGGCGGACGCGGCGAAGCTGGTGGCCGCCCGGGGCCGGTTGATGCAGGCGCTGCCCCCGGGCGGCGCGATGCTGGCGGTCGGGGCGTCGGAGGCCGAGGTGCGGGAGGCGTTCCCGGACATCGACCTCGCTGCGGTCAACGGGCCGGACGCGGTGGTCGTCTCCGGTGCCGAGGACGACATCGTGGCGATCGCCGAGCTGGTGACCGAGCGGGGCTGGAAGACCAACCGCCTGCGGACCAGCCACGCGTTCCACTCCCGGCTGGTGGAGCCGATGCTGGTGGACTTCCGGGCCGTGGTGAGCGGTCTGGCCTTCCACGACCCGGTGCTTCCCGCCGTCTCGACGGTGACGGGCGAGGCCGTGACGCCCGGTCAGTGGTCGGACCCGGAGTACTGGGTCGACCAGGTCCGGCGCCCGGTGCGTTTCGCCGAGGCCGTCACCGCCCTCGATGCCCGTCGGGTGCTGGAGCTCGGCCCGGACGGCGTCCTCACCGGGCTGATCGGCCACGTCGATCCCGAGCTCACCGCGGTCACCGCGCTGCGCCGGGACCGGTCCGAGCCGCACACGCTGCTCCGGGCGGTCGCCGAGCTGTTCGTCCACGGCCAGCCCGTCGACTGGAGCGCGCTGGTCGGGCGCCGGGCCGACGCGGACCTGCCGACCTACCCGTTCCGGCACCGGCGGTTCTGGCCGCGGCCCCGGACCGGTGTCGACGGGGACGTCACCGGGCTCGGCCTGACCGGGACGGGCCACCCGATTCTCGGTGCGGCGGCGGAGGTCCCGGGTTCCGGGCTGGTGCTGTTCACCGGTTCGCTGTCCGGGGCGACCCACCCGTGGGCGGTCGACCACACGGTTCACGGCCGCACGGTCGTGCCGGGTGCCGCGATGTTCGAGATGGTCCTGGCGGCGGGCTCCCGGGTGGGGGCCCCGGTGCTGGAGGAACTGCTGCTGAAGGCTCCGCTCGTCCTGCCGGGCCGCGAGACCGTCCAGGTCCGGGTCACGGTCGGGGCGCCGGACGACGAGGCCGGTCGGGCGGTGGCCGTCCACTCGCGGACCGGGGCCGAGGCGCCCTGGACCGAGCACGCCACGGGCCTGCTGTCGGAGCGGACCGGCGGCGACCCGGCCGCCGTCACGGTGCCGGCCGGGGCCGAGGAGATCGACCTCACGGGCTTCTATCCGGGGATGGAGGCTGCGGGCCTGGGCTACGGGCCGGCGTTCCAGGGCCTGCGCAGGGCCTGGAAGTCCGGGGACGAGGTCTTCGCCGAGGTCGAGGTCGCGGAGCCGCCCGCCGGCTTCGCGCTGCACCCGGCCCTGCTGGACAGCGCGTTGCACGCGGTCGCCGCCGGCGGTCTGGTCACCGGGACGGACGTCCACCTGCCCTTCGCGGTGTCCGGTGTCCGGCTGGTGTCCGGCGGCGCGACCGCGCTGCTGGTCCGGCTGACCCCGGACGGGCCCGGCGGTGTGCGCCTGGTGATCGCGGACGGTGCCGGGCTGCCGGTGGCCGAGATCGAGCGGCTCGCGCTGCGGCCGGTCGGTGCGGCCCCGGCGGCCGACACGGCCGGGCTCTACACGGTGGAGTGGCGGCCTTCGCCCGTGGCGGTCGGCGGCGGGGACACCGCAGGCTGGGTCGGCCTGCCGCTCGGCGAGCCGATGCCCGCCCTGCCCGGCGCCCCGGTCGTCCTGCTCGACGCCACGGCCTCGCCCGAGGCCGGTCCGGCCGAGGTGCGGCGGGCACTCGAAACCGCCCTGGGCACGCTTCAGGCGTGGCTCGCCGACCCGGCCGGTGCCGGTCACCTGGTGGTGCTGACCTCGGGTGCGGTGGCCACGGGCCCGGCCGACCCGGTGACGGGGCTGGCGCATTCCGCGCTCTGGGGTCTGGTCCGCGTCGCCCAGACGGAGAATCCCGGCCGGATCACCCTGATCGACACCGACACCGACACCGCCACCGCCTCCGACACCGCCACCGCCTCCGACACCGCCACCGCCACCGACGGCCGCGCGCTCGTCGCGGGCATCGTCGAGGCGGGGCTCGCGCAGGCGGCGGTCCGCTCCGGCGCGGTGCTGGTCCCGCGCCTGGTCGCGGCGCAGCCTCCTGCGGCCGTGACCGGCGGCCCGGCCGACGGCGCGCCGGTCGCGTCCGCCTTCGGTGACGGGACGGTCGTGCTCACCGGCGCCACCGGGGCGCTCGGCGCGGCTCTGGCCCGTCACCTGGTCGCCGCCCACGGGGTCAAGGACCTGCTGCTGGTCAGCCGGCGCGGCCCCGACGCGCCCGGGGCCGCGGCCCTGGTCGACGAACTGACCGGCGCCGGTGCGGCGGTGCGGCTCGCGGCCTGCGACCTGGCCGACCCGGACGCCGTCCGGCGTCTGCTCGGTCCCGTCGAGGTCGGTGCCGTGGTGCACGCCGCCGGCGTCACGGACGACGCGGTGCTCACCCGGTTGACGCCCGACCGGCTCGCGGCCGTCCTGGCGGCCAAGGTGGATGCGGCGGTCAACCTGCGGGCGGCCACCGCCGGCCGGCCGCTCGCGGCGTTCGTGCTGTTCTCCTCCGTCGCCGGCGTTCTCGGCAACGCCGGCCAGGCCAACTACGCCGCGGCCAACACCTTCCTGGACGCCTACGCCGCCCGTCTGCGGTCCGAGGGGGTTCCCGCCACCTCGCTGGCGTGGGGGCTGTGGGAGACCGGTCTCGGCGCCGCCCTGACGGACGGTCTCCGCGACCGGCTCCGGGGCGGCGGGATCGTGCCGCTGCCCACCGGGGACGCGCTCGCCCTGTTCGACGCCGCCCTCCGCGCGGACGTCGCCCTGGTGGCCCCGGTCGGGCTCGACCTGGCCGCGCTCCGGCCGGCGGCCGCGGCCGGACGGCTCCCGGAGCTGTTCGCCGGTCTGGTACCGGCGCCGGCCCGGCCGGGGGTCCGCGTGGAGGCCCGGCCTGCCGTCGCCGCAGGCCGGGACCGCGCACTGACCGCGCAGCTGGCCCCGATGACCGCCGCCGAGCGGACCCGCACGCTGCTCGGCCTGGTCCGTACCCACGCGGTCGCCGTGCTCGGCCACACCGGCCCGGCGGGGATCGGCGACGGCCGTGTCTTCGGCGAGCTGGGCTTCGACTCACTCACCGCGGTCGAGTTCCGCAACCGTCTGGCCGCCGACACCGGTCTGCGGCTCGCGCCGACGCTGATCTTCGACCACCCGACGCCGCTGGCGCTGGCCGAGGCCCTCCGCGACCGGCTCGCCCCGGCGGCCGTCGAAGGTGACGCGGCGCTCCTGGCCGAGCTCGCCGTTCTGGAGGCGAGCCTGGCGGCGAGCAGCCCGAGCGAGGCGATCCGGACCGCCGTCGGGCTCCGGCTGCGGGCGATGCTCGCAGGCTGGGCGAGCACCGACGGGCCGGGCGACGGCCCGTCGGACTCCGACACCAATGCGGACATCGCCGCCGCCGACGACGCCGAGCTGTTCAGCCTGCTCGACGACGAACTCGGCATCAACTGACCCTCCGCGCGGTCGGCGCGAACCGACCCTCCGCTTAATCGGCGCGAACTGACCCACAAGCAACTGGAGTTGGCGAGACATGGACACCGAAGCGAAGCTCCGCGACTACCTCAAGCGGGCGACCGCCGACCTTCGTCAGGCCCGTCGCGACCTCGTCGACGTCCAGGAGAAGGCCGCCGAACCGATCGCGATCATCGGTATGGCCTGCCGCTACCCCGGTGGGGTGCGCACGCCCGGTCAGCTCTGGGACCTGCTGGACTCCGGCCGCGACGCGATCACCGGCTTCCCCCAGGACCGGGGCTGGGCGGTGGAGGAGGGCGACTTCGCCCAGGAGGGCGGATTCCTCGACGAGGCGGGCGCGTTCGACCCCGCCGTCTTCGGCATCTCCCCGCGCGAGGCCCTGGCGATGGACCCGCAGCAGCGGCTGCTGCTGGAGTGCGCGTGGGAGACCTTCGAGCGCGCCGGGCTGGACCCGCTCGGCGTCAAGGGTTCCCGCACCGGCGTGTTCGCCGGCGTGATGTACCACGACTACGCCGCCCAGCTCACCACGCTGCCGGACGGCGTCGAGGGCTACCTGGCCACCGGCACCTCCGGGAGCATCATCTCCGGCCGCGTCGCCTACACCTTCGGGCTGGAGGGCCCTGCCCTCACCATCGACACGGCCTGCTCGTCGTCGCTGGTCGCGCTGCACCTGGCGGTGCAGTCGCTGCGCCGGGGCGAGTGCGCGATGGCGCTGGCGGGCGGAGTCACCGTGATGGCCGGTCCGAGCACGTTCGTCGAGTTCGCCCGGCAGGGCGGCCTGGCCGCCGACGGCCGCTGCAAGCCCTTCGCCGCCGCGGCCGACGGCACCGGCTGGGCCGAGGGTGCCGGTCTGCTGCTGGTCGAGCGGCTCTCGGACGCCCTGCGCCTGGGCCACCCGGTCCTCGCCGTCGTCCGGGGCAGCGCGGTCAACCAGGACGGTGCGTCCAACGGTCTGACCGCGCCGAACGGCCCCTCCCAGCAGCGGGTGGTCCTCGACGCGCTGGCCGACGCCCGGCTGACCCCGGCCCAGGTCGACGCGGTGGAGGCGCACGGCACGGGGACGACGCTGGGCGACCCGATCGAGGCCCAGGCGCTGCTGGCGACGTACGGCCAGGACCGCGAGGGCGCGCCGCTCCGGCTGGGCTCGCTGAAGTCGAACCTCGGGCACACCCAGGCGGCGGCGGGCGTCGGCGGCATCATCAAGATGGTCGAGGCCATGCGCCGCGGCGTGCTGCCGAAGACGCTGCACGTCGACGAGCCCTCCCCGCACATCGACTGGTCCTCGGGCGCGCTGGAGCTGCTCACCTCCGCGCAGCCCTGGCCGCAGGCCGGGGACACCCCCCGCCGGGCCGCGGTCTCCTCCTTCGGGTTCAGCGGCACCAACGCCCACGTCGTCCTCGAACAGGCGCCGGCCGAGGCCGTCGCACCGGCGGGCACCACGCCCGTCGTTCCGCTGCCGCTGGCGGGGGCCGACGAGGCGGGGCTGCGCGCCCAGGCCGCCGTGGTCCGCGACCACCTGGACACCGCAGGGGTCTCCCTGGCGGACGTCGGCGCGACGCTGGTGGGCCGGGCGGCGCTCCCGGTGCGGGCGGTGGCGTGGGACGCGGAGGGTCTGGAGGCGGTGGCCGCGGGTCTGGGACAGATCGCGGGGTCGCCGTTGGGCAGTTCGGACGTGGTGTTCGTGTATCCGGGTCAGGGTGGTCAGTGGCTGGGTATGGCGGTGGGGCTGCTGGGGTCGCGAGCGTTCGTGGAGCGGTTGCGGGAGTGTGATGCGGCGCTGTTGCCGTTGACGGGGTTCTCGGTGGAGGCGGTGCTGCGGGGCGGGGACGACTGGTTGGCGCGGGTGGAGGTGGTGCAGCCGGTGCTGTGGGCGGTGGGTGTGGCGCTCACGGCGTGGTGGGAGTCGTTCGGGGTGGTTCC
>NZ_JAQYWW010001165.1:0-26754 GCF_036322525.1 Streptomyces sp. BE20
GCCCGCTGGACAACGTCAGCGTCGTCGAACGATGGGAGGGACAGGCCGCGCGCTGGGCCGCCCGCACCGGCGGTTCGGTCCTCGAACTCCACGCCTACGCCGTCGACCCCTCGGCCGACCGCACCGCCGTACAGGATCAGGCCCTCGCCCAGAGCCGGCCCCTGCTACGAGCCTTCGCCGCAGGTTCGAATCATCCATGAGCGCGGCGAGGTCGTGGAGACCCAGGCCGATGTTCAAGCGTCGGCAGCAGTAGCCCTCCTACGCTGGTCGGAGCTGACCATGGGAGTGGCGCCCGGGCAGCGGCGCGACGTGCGTCGGACCGAGGGGAGAGTGCTGAAAGCCCCTTCGGCGAGCGCCCGGTGGTCCTGAAGCCGCGGCACCCGGGCAGCGGCGCCACGCCAGAACCGCAGCACCGCTCCGTGCGACGCCATGACTGCTGCACGGGGCGCCGAGTCGAAGAGGAGAAGCGATGGCTTCCGGCGAGATGAAAATGGTGCGCCTTCTGACCTCGGCACTGGCCGCAGCAGGCGTGTTCACCCTGATGGGGCCGTCCGGCACTGCCTTCGCCGGCAACGTCGACCGCCAGAGCGGTAGTGACTTGCCACGGTGAGCGTGAACCGGTGGTATGACGCGCCGTTGTAGTCGTACATCTTGATGTCGTTGTTGCCGGTGAAGACCCGGTCGACCCATCCGTCGATCTTGTAAACGCCGGCGTTGGCACAGCAGTTCACATCGCCGAAGCGGCTACCGTGCGACCAGATCTTCAGAACTCTCGTACCCGAACAGGCCGCTGCACATCTGGAAGGTTGAGATTCTGTAGCATGCGCGTCACTTGAGGGCGCGACGCAAGGACACCGGTCGCAGTCGTCAGGGGCGATCGGAGGAAGCTCCGTACGCAGGTCAAGCCCCTTAGGGCGTCCGCCAGTAGGTGGTGACAGCAGGGCAGGCACGGCTCTCCCGATCATGAAGTCCTCTGCGCTTCATGATCACCGGGGGATCCGCGCCTGCCGTCCCCTCATGCGTTCTCGACCCGATCCGCGACCCGCATCCGAGAGCTGACCTGCCGGCAGGGGCCTCGGAAGGCCCCTACGCGACGCCCCCGTGATAGTTGGTGTTTCACCGCAGGGAGGCCCACACCGCGACACCGAGGCAGATGGCTCCGAACCGGACGGGGACTGCTCCTGGGTTCACGCTTGCTGCTGGGCGCGAACGGTTTCACGGTCCGGGCTGGTCGCCGTGATCGCCGACGGTGTGGTGCGGGGCCAGGTCCAGGCGTACCGCAGGATGAGGGCGAGAACGATCACTTCCAGTGCGACGCCAAGGCCGTAGAAGTACGTCCAGGACTCGCCCACCGCGTTGAACGCCGCGAAGGGGACCTGTACCGAGGCCACGATGAGGTTCGTGATGCGGTTCGCCCGGGCGGGCAGCGTCATCGACAGCACGACCATGAGGATCGGGATCGCCATGACCGCGAGGAAGGTGGTCAACAACGTCTGGCTGACGTCGAACTCCCAGACGACGCCGGCCTCGATGTCATCGATGACGCCGGGCTTGAAGAAGGCGAGAATGTCCACGTAGACGTACAGGAACACGAAGCTTGTCCACGCTGCGGCGAGCTTGGCCCTCACCGGGATCCGCGGGTCTTCCAGTGCGGTGGTGGCGGGTTGACGAGTTCTCATCGCAGGCTCCGTTGTCGTGGTGAGGATCGGTAGGTCCACGATCGCTGAGCCCGGCGGCGGGCACATCGGTGTCGAGGCCGGACCCGCCTCGGCTGTTGGGAGGAGCGGCGTCTCGTTCTTTCGGTCGGTCCCCGACGCCTCGGCGGTCCCTACACTGGGTGTGTGACCACCAACACCCTGAGCTCACTGTGGGCCGAGCCCCGCGCCACGGACGCTCCCGAACGGGTGTCGCGCGACTGGGTGCTGGTCGGGGTGCTGATGGTGACGGCGCTGCTCGAGGGAGTCCTCCGGGACGACGTCGCCTGGCGGCCGTTCGCGACGATCGTGGCGGTCGGACTTGCACCGGTGCTGCTGTGGCGGCGCACCCACCCGTTGGCCTGTGTCGTGCTGGCCTTCGGCACCGTGATGGCGTTGGGACTGGCGAGCCTGCTGGGCGGGGCCCCGAGCGTGGGCCTCGACACGATGATCTACATCCTGGTGCTCGTCTACGCGCTGGTCCGCTGGGGCTCGGGGCGCGAGATCGTGATCGGCCTGGCGGTGGTGGCGGTCGCCGCGGGAATCGGCACGGTCGCCGACTACACCGGGCCGGCCGACGTCATCGGCGGGTTCGCCATCCTGGCGGCGGCAGCGGACGGAGCGGCGTTCCGCTACCGCGCCGAGAGCTGGCGCCGGGCGTTGGACCAGAGCCGCAGCGAGGAGCGGGTCGGCCTCGCGCGCGAGCTGCACGACATGGTCGCCCACCACGTCTCGGCGATCGCTGTGCAGGCGCAGGCGGGCCGGGCGATGGCCGGGCAGCGACCTGAAGCGGCGCTCGAGGCACTGGCGGTCATCGAAGGGGAAGCGTCGCGGACGCTCGCGGAGATGCGGGCGATGGTCCGGGTGCTGCGCGACGGAGCCCCGGCGGAGTACGCCCCCCAGCCCGGCGTTGCCGACCTGGTGTCCCTCGCCCGACGCGCCCCGGTCCCGGTCGTCGACGTAGAGTTGCCAGACGACCTGGACGAACTTCCGCCCCAGGTCGACGCGGCGGTCTACCGGCTGGCGCAAGAGTCGCTGACCAACGCCCTGCGGCACGCCCGCAACGCCTCGCGTGTGGAGATCCGGGTCGTCGGGGGCGCGGGAAGGCTGCGACTACGCGTGACCGACGACGGACAGATCGACCCGGCACGGTCGGTGAAGCACGGCTTCGGGCTGCTGGGGATGACCGAGCGCGTGCAGCTGCTCGGCGGCACGCTGCGTGCCGGGCCGGCGCCCGAGGGCGGGTGGACGGTAGACGCCGAACTGCCGACGAAGGTCCGCCGATGACGGTGCGCGTACTGGTGGCCGACGACCAGGATCTCGTGCGCACCGGCCTGTCGATGATCCTTGACGCGCAGCCCGACATCGAGGTCGTCGGCCAGGCCGCCGACGGCCACACCGCCGTCGAGCTGGCGCATCGGCTCCGCCCCGACGTGTGCCTGGTCGACATCCAGATGCCCGGGCTCAACGGCATCGAGGTGACCAGGCTCCTCGCAGGGCGGGGCGTCCCGGACCCGATCGCTGTAGTGGTGATCACGACATTCGACCTCGACGAGTACGTCCAGGGCGCGCTCCGGGCCGGCGCCCGAGGCTTTCTGCTCAAGGACGCCGGGCCGGCGCTGCTCGTCCAGGCCGTCCATGCCGCCGCTGCCGGCGATGCCCTGATCGCGCCGAACATCACCCGGCGGCTGCTGGCCACCCTCGCCGCCGGGGAACCGTCGAGCCGACGGTCCCAACCGATCGAGCCGCTCACCGAACGCGAGGAGGAGGTGCTGACGCTGGTCGCCCGTGGCCGCACGAACGCCGAGATCGCCGCCGAGCTATTCATCGGCTTGACGACCGCCAAGACCCACGTCGCCAGCCTGCTGACCAAAATCGGCGCCCGGAACAGGGTCGAGATCGCGATGTGGGCGTACGACACCGGCCGGGTGGGGGACTGAGCCGCACCGCCATCAGAGCTACTGGGTTACGGGGAGGACCTCGCTGGGCGCGTTCCAGAAGCCCAGCGCGCCGTCACCGACGGCGAGGACGGGGGCGCGCATGCCCCGGCGGGCGCAGTCCCGCAGCAGGCAGGCCCAGGAAGCGATCAGTTCCTTGGTGCCGTCGGCCCGCGCGCCCCTCAGCACCAGGACGGACGCCTTGGTCTGGACGAGGCGGATGCGCAGGTGGATGCCGTCGGCCCACACGTAGACGTAGTCGGCGGTGGACAGGTCGCGCTCGCTGAAGGCGACGTGGTCGGCCTGCCACAGCTGCGTGAGCCGGGTGACGGTGGCCGGGGACAGGCCGGCGGGGAACTGCTCCAGTGCGGGCACGAAGCCACCCGAGGACAGGCCGTGCAGGTAGAGCGGCGGCAGCACCTCGCTGATCTTCGATGACTTGCGGCACCAGGGCGGCAGGATCGCCGAGGAGAACCGCCTGCGCCCCCAGTGACTTCGTCGACGCGGCGGTCGTTGACGCGTGGGGCCCTGACCTCGACCGCGCCGGCGGATGTGGTGACCTTCCGCGGCTGGTGGTGCCCGTTGCGGACCACCGTGCGGCGCCCCTGCTCGTCCCGCTGACCGGCCGACTCGGCTGTGTGGGCGTTGACCTCGGCCTCCAGCGCGGCGGCCGGCATCCGCCGCGCGCCTTCCCGGACGATCTCGTCGATCAGGAAGCCGTTTGGCGTGGTGCCGTCGGCGTTGACCACCGTGAGCACGGGCATGCCTTCCCGGCCGACGGTGCAACGTCGGCCTACTCGACGACCATCAATCGATCACTCGGGAAGGTACGCCTCCCGAGCCCGATCCACCGGTCTTGAGCATTGCTCGGCATCCAGGCACCTCCCGGACAGGCACTGAGCATGGGCATCATTCCGTTTCCGTCAATGAATCCATGCTGAAGCAGCCATTGCGGCAGCACTATGACCCTTTGCCGGATGGGATGCATAGAAAGCACGGCCGACGAGGCCTTCGCGACAGTGATTACTGCGCCCGTCGGGAACACGGCCGTCACCCACTCCCCCGAATCATGGAGTCCGCCTCCGCAGCCAATGAGATGCTGCGCGTGACCGCCCAGCAATCAGAGGAGGCTCAATGGTCAGGAAATCCGTGATCCCCTATGACAGGACCATAAAAGTTGGCAATTTCGCCCCATCTGCGAGTCGGCCCGGAGCACTTGACGCAAAACGCCCCGTCCGACGCCGGCGGCGGACTCTGAAGCGACCCCCGAGCTGACACACGGTCACATCGGCGCCGTCACAACGAACAGCTCCGCCGGGCACCTGCCGCCAGTAAGGTTCGAACTGTTCGTCAGCAAAGCGAAAGCCGAGGCCCATCAGAAGGCCAAGGCCGTGGCGAAGAACGCCACAATTTCATGGATTAGCGCAGCACCCAAGATCCTGTTACGAGATCCGAGGAGAGCAAGGATTCATGACCGCGACCGACAAGCTCGAACACGCAGTGGAGTTCGCTATTCACATCACCGCCCCGAAGATTCCGGAGGATGGATGTGACATCTTTCGGCGCGAATGGGTGGAGCAGGAATTTGAAATCAGCACTCGCGCCGTCACGGTGCTCGGCGCGGTCATCGCCGATGTACTCCGGACGTCACCCCCGGGGACCTTACGCGGTGTGCCCTTTTGCGAGGAGAACCGGGTGATGATGCATGTGGTGCGGCGCAACGCCTGGTGGTTGGTCCAGCGCGGCGTCAGCCGGTTGAACATCTCAGCGGGGACGTTCCTGGTGCACCGCGGCGGCGCTCCCATCCACGAGGCCGTGCGCGACACCGCAGCAAGCGTGCTCGTCCTGCCGGCCTCGCCGGTCGGTCGGCTCAGGGGCCATCGGCTGATCACCGGGTCGGCCGACACCCCGGAGATGCGGATGCCCCTCACCCACGTCCGGATGACCGACGAGACGCTCACCGATCTGGCTCCGTCCGGGTCGCATGCCGGTCGCGGCACGCTGATCGAGTTGGGCGGCGGAGTGGTGACCGGGCAACCCGACGACTCCAAGCCGCGGCTGACGTCCCTCCTGGTGCGCGCGGTGAAGGACATCATCGATCGCCGATTGACCGATCCCGACCTCTCCCCGGCGGCGCTGGCCCGTGCTCTCAACATCTCCGTACGCACCCTGCATCGGGCATTCGCGACCGCTGCAGCGGACCTTTCGGGCATCAGGGGCGGGACCGCTGTCGGTAGGGCGGAGACGGTCGCCGGGTATATCCGCGGGCGCCGGCTCGAACAGGCACGGTCCGCCCTGAGCGCCCGGGTCGGGCGGCCCAGCGTGGCAGAGGTCGCCGCTCGCTGGCAGTTCGCTGACAGTAGCCACTTCATCCGGGCCTTCAAGCGACGGTACGGTCAGACTCCGGCCGCATACGCTCGCGACCGTGACCGCGCTGGGCATCCCGGGGAGTGACTGAGCCTCCTCAGAAGGGCCCCGATCGGGTGACGGCCGGGCAGGTCGAGCTTTGTGGACCGGGAAGGCAGTGGTCTCCGCGATCGTCGCGTTCGCCCAGGGCCTCGCTGCACAGCTCGCGCCGAAGGCATCCGCGTCAACGCCGACGCCCCCGGACCGGTATGGACGCCTCAGGACGTCTTTCATCACCGGTGAGATCGTCAACGCCACCGGCGGAACACCTCTGCCCTGAATCCCCATCCTGCGGGAGTTAATGGGCGTTCACCCCTGGCTCCGGGGTTTCATGTTCCGCGCTAGGTCGGGTTGGTATCTCAGGGCACCGACGGGTCATGAGGTCGATCGTCGCGACGTGGATCACGGCCTCGGAGCGGGAGCCTGCTCCGCGTGCTCCCGAGGACGCGATGCCGGACACTCCTGTATAGAGGCCGGCGTATTTCGCGCGGGCCATAGCGAGGTGTTCGGCGTGCTTGAGGTCCCGCTCTGGCTGTGGGGGGCGTTCGCCGCGACGGTGGTCGTGTCGCTGGCGGTGGACCTGCTGTCCCACCGCACCGAACACGTCATCCACTTCAAGGAGGCAGCCGCCTGGAGCTGCTTCTGGGTAGGCCTCGCCCTGATCTTCGGCGTGGTCGTCTTCCTCGTCCTCGGCACCACCGCCGGCACCGAGTACACGACGGCCTGGCTGCTGGAGAAGAGCCTGTCGGTCGACAACCTGTTCGTCTTCGCCGTGATCTTCGCGTACTTCAAAGTGCCCCGCGCCTACCAACACCGCGTGCTGTTCTTCGGCGTCATCGGCGCACTCGTCTTCCGCGGGATCTTCCTCGCCCTCGGCGTCGCCGTGGTCAGCCGTTTCACCGCGGTGCTGTTCGTCTTCGCGGCGGTGCTCTTCTACAGCGCCTACAAACTCCTCAAGGACGAGGAGGAGAGTTTCGACCCGGGCGACAGCTTCGCCGTCCGGATGCTCCGCAAGATCATCCCGGTCCGGGACGAGTACGCCGGGGCGAAGTTCTTCGTCAGGGAAGCCGGCAAGAGAGTGGCGACTCCGCTGCTCGCGGTGGTCGTCGCCATCGAGGCCGCGGACCTCATCTTCGCTGTCGACAGTGTTCCGGCCGTCCTCGCGGTCAGCGACGACGCCTTCATCGTCTACACCAGCAACGCGTTCGCCATCCTCGGCCTGAGGGCCCTCTACTTCATGCTCGCCGGCCTCCTGGACCGCTTCCACTACCTGAGCAAGGGCCTGGCGGTCATCCTCGCCTTCATCGGCGTCAAGCTCGTCCTTCAGGCGTCCCACAAGATGATCAGCTCCGACATCCCGGAAATCCCCTCACCGCTCAGTCTGGCAGTCATCGCCGTCGTCCTGGCAGGTTCCGTGGTGCTCAGTCTCAGAAGGCCCGCCCCGACAGGAGCTGTGGAGCAGACCGACGAACAGCGAGCCGCCGTCGCGGCCACCGAGCAGCCCGGCCCACCACCTGCGGTGGACGACCCTGAGCCCCCGACCGGTTCACCGGACCGGGACCCCTGACCCCGCCCGCGCCCCCGGCAAGGAGGCAGGGCACTTCCCCCTATCCCCATACGGGCATATCGTAAAGAAATGGTCAAAGGAAAGAGTGAGTCCGAAGCATACGTATGTCCGGCCTGCAAGAAATCCGTGCCGGTCGCAATCCACCGCCGCGTGACCTGCGGCGTATTCGTTCCCGTGTGGGGCCCGGGTGCATGTCACAACCGCGACTGCCCCGACTTCCGGTTGAACCCCAGACGCAAGCACTCCCCGACCCGGTAGCGAAATCGACAGCGCGGCGACGGCCGGCCCGGCCCGGTGGAGGTTGCCCCCGCGTCACCTCAGGCAGACGCCGAGGAGCATGCCACGGTCGTGCTGCTCGGCGCGGGCGAGGACGTTCGACCGGTGGATGTCACGCGCCTGGTGCTCGATCGCAGCGTCCGGCCGGTCGCGCAGTGCGCGTGGGTTCAGGGCCTCGACCTCGACGGTGTTGTGCGGGTCCGGCTCTTCGCGAAGGCACTCGTCCAGGAGCCGCTTGAGGTTGCCGTCGTCGGTGCCGGCCTCGTGCGACGCGGGCCGCCCGCTGCCACGTGTCCGTGCGGCCCTGCCAGGACGATCGCCGCGCCGTTTGGAGGACCGAAAAGACCGACGACGGGGTCCTCATCTTCGACATGGACGGGCAGCCGCTGAGCGATGACGGCGATCTCCTGGCCGGGCAGACCGAAACCTCGACGAACATCCCATGGCGCTTCGAACCCGCAACCGCCACCCCCGAGGAGCCCACCGAGGAGTAGGACGAGGGGGCTTGATGGTGGCGGCGGCGAGCATCCCGGCGTGAGCGGCCGACCGCATCCCCATCCGGGGCCCGGGAACACCGGGCTGCCGGGTGCGGATACGGCCGGCCGGGAGATGGTCCTGGTGCGGCTAGAGCAGACGGGACAGGGTGCCCTCCACGATGGTCCCCGCCGTACCGGTGTTGACGAAGTCGCCGTACCTGTAGTGGGCCCGGAACACCTTTGACGAGCCGGTCCTGCACTCGGGGCTGTCGAGACGCAGGCTGCTGTTCCCGTACCCATTGTTGTAGCTCCACGTGAATGAACCCGGTGTGAACGTGGTGTTCGTGAACACCTTGAGGCCCGGGGTGGCCTGGGTCACGGTAGTACCGGTCACGACGACCGTGGCCAGCCCGTTCTGCACGGACCCGCCGTACATTCCCATGCTCGTCAGTTTCGCGTCGCCGGTGAAGGCGCTGACGAGGCCGACGGCTTCCCAGTCCGAGATTGTGCCGCCGCAGGTGGCAGCCGCTGCCGGGCCGGCCGTAACCAGACCCAGGCCGGCTGTCGCGACGGCCAAGGCAACCGCGGAAACACGTGCACGAAGGTTCACTGATCCTCCATCTTCATCTTTTGAATTGGGCGTCCTATGGTGGCCCGTCAGGTTTAAGGCTGAGTCAGGGCCTCAAAAGACGGTGCGGAAAATGTAGAACACCCCGGCGGGTGTCGTGTGAAAGTCGCCCTCATCTGGCTTGATAGGTCCGGCCGCAAGCACAATCCCGTCAAACGCACGGCGCTGGATCCGACGGGTAGGACGGCGTCGATTAGCGGCATGGGTCGGGTGGCGCCGTTGCCGCTTCCGCCGGTGAGGTTCACGGCGCGCCCGTCGGTGCCGGGGTGGTGTTTCGATCCGGTCCGGCCGCGACCGACCGGGCTCCCTAACCCCGAGCACTCGATCACCTCGATCGCCGAGCTCCTCGGCGTCAGCCCCGGCACCCTCGACAACCACATCCCCGACCTGCAAGAACTACGCGCCAGCCGCATCCCGGCCCAGCTCGGCGGGGGCGCGCGGTGATCCCCGGCCTGCACCGGATCAAGGGCGGCGCGGACCAGGGCCGGGCGGTGGTCGGGCATCAGCTCGGGCCAGGGCCGGCCGTGCAGGCCGGGGTCGCTGATGATCTCCATGAACGGCCCCTTCCCCCGGTCCGGATCGGACCACTCCACCGCCGGGCGAACAACATCTTCGGCCAGCCGCATGGTGCTGCGGGCGCGAATCGCCTGACAGGCGGCTCGGGACCGTGGGAGAGTCGGAGGTGACCCCGGATCAGTTTCCTGCTGGTCAGGGCCTCCGTGGTCCGAACCGCCGCGAGAACGATCAGTGCCCGATCGGGGGCCGGGGCTCGGCCTGGCCGGCCCGGCGGGACTGCCGTCGGGTGGTGCGCCTGCTCATGAGGGTGATCGCCGCCCAGGTGATCAGCGACTCGGAGTGCTGGATGAGGCGTTCGTAGTCGCGGGCGTGACGGCGGGCGTTCACGATCCAGGCGATCGACCCCTCCACCACCCGACGCCGCTTGATCACCACGAAGCCCTTCGCGCCCCTCGGCCGGCCGACCGTGCTCAGGGTCAGGTTCAAGTACTTCTTCGCCCAGCCGCCGAGCTTGGGGGCCGCGTAACCGGAGTCGGCCCAGACGATCGTGATCTCCGGGCGCATCAGGCGGAGCCGGAACAGCACCTCCTTCGCGGCGTCACGGTCGGTCATGTCGGCCGGGGTGACCATGACGAACAGCGGCAGGCCGTGGGTGTCGACCACCAGGTGGCGCTTGCGGCCGTTGATCTTCTTCGCGCCGTCGTAGCCGCGCGAGTCGCGGCCGACAGTGTCGGCGGCCTTCACCGACTGCGTCGACCTGCCGGCCGGTCCGCCGCTTGGCCGCCTCCGCCGTCCACCGGGCCTTGCCCTCCGGCGGGGTGGGGACCGCCGCGAACCGCTCGGCCTCGTCCGGTATCGACGCCAGGATCCGGTGGGCCGTGAACGACACCCCGTCCGCCCGGCGCTCCTTCGGCCACTTCGAGGACGTCCAGCGGGAGTCCTTGATCGCGGAGTAGTTCAGGCCGATGTCCTCGGCCAGGCGGAACAGCGAGTCCTTGACCGTGAACAGCTCCTCCGCCGGCGCCGACCCGCCCGGCTCGCGCATCGGCTCCATCTCCAGCGCGTAGTCGCCGATCGTGAACTGCGCGCGGCTGGCCTCCTCGACCAGCTTCCGCAGCACGGCCCCCTCGTCCGTCACCCGCCAGTCGCGGCCCGGCCGGCCGAGACCCGAGTCCGAGCCTCGGCCGGCCTGTCACATCACTGGCTCACACGATCCTTCGGAGGGAGTGCCATGAATTCGGTGGACACCCTGATCAAGGGGGACGCTGATGACCTCGCTGACGGATCACCAGATTGGGTCGGCTCCTGACGGAACTGTTTCGCCGGAGGCGGGATCGGCCGATGCCTTGGAATAGCAGGGCCGGGCGATCAGCGCCAGGCTCACGTGGTCACCGGGCCTTTGCAACGCCCCTGCTATTCCAGGGCCTCGGCGTCCTCGGCCTCCTCGTCGACCACGGCGGCAGGCGAATATCCGGAGATGTCCAAATACCACATGAAGCGACCGTTGCTCATGTCGGGGGACGGTGTCCGGGTGACCTTCTGTTCCTTGTCATTGGGGTCGGCCTTGAGATAGCTGTTCTGCCAGTGAGACTTGAGGTAGACCAGGTCACCGGTTCGCAGGACGCGCCTCCCCTTGTGGGTGAAGGAGGTGGCAACGCCCGTCGGTCCCACCTCCACCTTGGGATACGTGTAGCCCGGATGATGGGACTTCGCGACGAACGCGTCGGCCACCACAAGCGAGCCACCGCCCTGGGGGACGGTGATGTTCTTGCCTGCGCCCATGTTCAGGCCACCGTTGGCGTTGAGGCCGCCGTGGAGGTTCACCGTGGCCTGCGCCGCGGTGTCGAAGCGGCCCGTCTTGAGCCAGAGATACCCGGTCGCCCCGGGGTCGAGAGTGACATTGCCGCCGGCGGTGACGTCACCGGTAGCAGCGAGGGTACCGTTGACCGTGACACTGCCGTTGAGGCCGAGCACGCCGGCCCCGCGTCCGGTGATCTGGCTGGCCGCGATGCTGATCGTACTGATGGCGCCGCTGTATGTTCCATCGCCGGTGACCGAGAGAACGCCGTCGGCGAAAGTGACTTTCACCTTCTTGGCGATATTCACGGCACTTGGCATGTTCTCGATAGTGAGCGCAGCGTTTTCGGGCGACTTGATGGCCTTCGCGATGATGGCATTGCTGAATTCGGTGCTGCTGTTCGAGACGGTCAAGGCTCCGCCTGCGATGGTCAGGGGCCTCTCATTGGGCGCTGTGGCGCTGTAGGGACCACGGATTTCCCCGACGCGGAGGACCTTGCCGGCCGCCTGGGTGACATGCCCGTTGAACACGCTGTCGCTGGCGGCAGTCACCGTGGTCACGGCGATGTCGGGGTCGTTGACCTTGATGTAGGTGGTGAGATAGCGAACTTCGTTCCCCATCTTCGCTTCGAGGGTGAAGCTCGAGTCGTCGACCAGCTCCACCGGGGAGGTCCAGCTGCCGCCGCCGGCCGTGGACGATCCCTGGGTGCCGTCCGGCTTGCGGTAGTACATGGTGTACGTCGCGTGGGGGGTGCCTTCCCAGTGGAGGGTGGCCTTGGTGTTGCGGCCGATGGCCACGGCGGCCGGGCGGAAGCTGTGCAGGTAGAACGAGTCGTCGCGCTTGCTGACCTCGCCCCGGCCGGTGCGGTCCTCGAATCGGCCGGTTGCCCCTGCGGCCGAGGTGGACTCCTCCCAGACGATCGCGACCGGGCCGACGCCGCCGTTGACCTCGATGCCCCACAACTCCAGCTCGACGCTCCAGGTTCCGTCGAACGCGGCGGGCTCGCCCGGCGGCGGTGAGCAGGTGAAGACGACCTGGTTGGGGTCACGGGTGTCGCGCTCGACGGTCCACTGCCGTTTGCCCTCCGGCACGGTCAACTCGTGCCGGATCAGGGATGGTTCGCTGGTCAGGGCGGATGCCTGGCGGCCGGTCGGGATGCGGACCTTGAACCACTTGCAGTGCACGGGCCAGTTGCCGCCGGACTTCACCTTGCCGTAGGTGAAGGTGAGTTTGGCGTACTCCGGTTTCGCGAAGGTCGAGACGTTCAGCGTGCCGGGCTCCGGAACCATGGCGGGCGGGAGCAGCATGGGGAGGTCAGCGGTGGTCACGGCTGTGGAACTCCTCTGTGCAGGGGATCAGTTGGGCAGGGGTGTGCCGGTGAAGGCGGCGGTGCCGGCGCGGCGCTGCGGGCTGCTGTCGCCGAGCGCGGTGTTCTCGGTGATGCGGCACCGGGTGCCGAGCGGGGTGCTGATGTCGAGGGTGAGGGTGAGGGTCCAGGTTCCGTCGAAACGGGCGGGTTCGGCGGGGACCAGGGTGAGGGTGGTGACGGCCGGGTCGGTGGTGGTGGTTTCGACCAGCCACTGCCGGCCGTGGCCGGTGCCGCGGTCGAGTTCCAGTCGGGTGCGCAGGATGACGGGTTCTCCGGACGGCACGGATGCGTGCTCGGCGAGCGGGAGGCCGACGGAGATCCGTGCGCACCGCACCGGCCAGGCACTGCGGCCGTCCGGGTCGTCGCCGATGGTGAGGCGGACGCGGTCGAGGGCCACCTCTCCGGGCTGTGTGGCCGTCGCCGGGGTGTGCTCCAGGCGGTACGGGAGGAGGAGGGCCGGGTTGGGACTGGTCACGACGCGGTTCCTTCCGGGGCCTGGGCAGGGACGGGGGCCGGGGTGGTGCGGGTCCGTCCCGGGGCCGGCGGCTGGAGTTGGAGGTAGCCGGAGCGGGCGACGGGAAGGGGTGCGTCGGGGTGGGAGAGCTGGTCGGCGTTGTCAATGAGGTGGTCGTCCCAGTCGGGCAGCGGCAGGCCGGTCGCGGTGCCGTCCACGGGGATCGGTTCGGCCCAGGTCCAGTCGCCGTGCCAGGCTGCGGGGCGGGGCATGACGAGGGATTTGTCCGGCGGTTCGGCTTGCACGCCGAACTCGCGGACGGCGCAGGGTTCGGCGGCGGAGCTGGTGTGTCGCAGCCGCAGGAAGCGGGCGGTGAGCGGTGGTTCGGGAGTGTGGTGGATCTCGGTCACCCGGGTGTAGCCGCGCAGGACGGTCCACTGCTCGCCGTCGGTGGAGGCTTCCAGGTCGGTGGCTGTGGGGGTGCCGCTGCCGTCCGGGCGGCCGAGGAGGATGTCGACGGCTTCCACTCGCCGTTCGGTGTGCAGGTCGAGCCGGACCCAGTCACCTGCCGCCGGCGGTTCGCCGCTCTCGTGGGAGGTGGTCGGGTCGCCGTCCGTCATCGCCGAGACGGGGTGGCCGGGCCGGGCCTTGAGGGAGGCGGCCGCCACCGGGGGGCCGAACCGGTCGGGTGCGAGCAGGGGGTTGAGGCGGAAGGAGGCGCGGATGCGGGCCAGGGCCCGGTGGGTGGTGTCCGCGTCCACAGTGACGTCGGCGACGGGGAGGATGTCGGTGGTCGCGTGGACGGCGGTGTGCGGGCAGGCGAGCAGGGTGAGGTGGTGGGTGGCGGGGCGGTCGGCGGGCCGGGCGGGAAGGGTGAGGTGGGCGCCGGTGTCGATGGCCGTCACGTAGCCGTTCGACGGGCCGTTCGGGTCGACGGCGTGGAAGCGGTGGTAGCGGGTGCGCTGGTCGTGGTCGTCGGCGGCGAAGTAGCCGATGAGGCCGTCGGACAGCCGGTCGGGGTCGCCGAGGCGCACGGTCCAGCGGTAGTCGGGGTAGTTCCGGTGGTCGGGATAGTCACTCGGGTCGGGGTAGTCCTCGTCCGGCGGGACGAGCGCGCGCTTCCAGCTGGGGTCGGTCAGCGGCTCGCCCATCAGGTCCAGGTTGAGGCGGGTGCGGATGAGGGCGATGGGGCGGCCGATCAGCCGTGCCGGGGAGCGGTCCTCGTCGGGTGAGGGTTCGAGGATGTGGTCGAGCGCGGTGTCGATCGTCTTGGCCAGCGCCTCGAAGGCTTCCGGCTCGTGGCCGAGCAGGCCGCGGGCGAAGGCTGCGACATGTGGGTAGGCGGCGGCGAAGTCGTCGTCCTCCGGGTGGCGGTAGGGGGCGTGCGGGAGCGTGTTCCAGGCGGTCGTGCGGGTGTTCCGGACGTCGCGGACCACGCGCAGTTCGCCGAGGGGTTCTCCGTCGGGGCCGTAGACCAGCAGTGTCCGGTCGAGGTGGTTGACCAGCAGCCAGCCGGCCACGGGCGCTTCGGCGCCCGGGAGTTGTGTGGTGTCGACGGTTTCGGCCGCCTCGGCGGGTGGCTGGTCGGCGCGCAGTGGCACGGCGTCCAGGCGTACCCGGGCCGGTTGGACGAGCCGGGGCGGTAGCTGTACGAAGCGCTGCGGGCCGGGCGGGTTCGGGAACAGGTCGTGGTCCGGTACGACGCTGTCCGCGCGGATCAGGGGGAACTGGACGGGTTGGGTGTCGACCGGCTGCACCAGCGAGCACACACGTCCGAAGCGGTCGATGACGACCAGCTCGACGAAGTGGAACTGGCCGGCCCGCACGGGCTGGAAGCGTTGCGCGCCGTGGCCTTCCGCGCCGTCGGGGACGTGGTTGGTCTCGCCGGCCAGGGCCAGGATCGAGTGGTCGGTAACGGCCTGGGCTGCGCCGTCCTGCTGGATGAGCCAGTCGTGGAAGCCGTCGAGGGTCTGGGAGAGCACGTCGATGCCCTCCAGTTCCTCGCGCATGGCGCGCAGTTGACGGGCGAGCTGCGGCGGGGCGTGCTCGGCGAGCCTGCGGGCCTGCTCGCGCAGCACGAAGCGGGTGGAGGGGGTGACGAAGGCACGCCCACCGAACGCGTTCCACCGCCGTCCGCCGTCACCGTCGCCAGGGGCCGCACCCCTGCCCGTCCAGCGGTAGCGGTAGCGGTCGGGTTCGGGATCGCCGTCCTCTCCGAGGCCGAACTCCCAGTTGGGGGCGGCGTCCTGGCTCTGGTACGGGGTGGCGCAGTGTTTGATCTCCCACTGGAGGTAGAGCGGGAGCCAGGGCTGGCGCCATACCTGGCTGTACTCGGGCCACGGGCCTTGGGAGTTGGCGGCCGGGTCGGCGACGACGGCGTGCAGCGCGGTGTCGGCGCCGCCGGCGGCCGGGGTGCGCACGGCCTGGTCGAGCAGGGCGAACTCGGCGACCACCGCCTCGATGATGCCCGGGACTTCGGGCGTGTTGGCGGGCAGCTGCGGGTTGGCCGGGACGCCGACCCAGCCATTGTTGATCTTCACCCGGGTGAGCAGCGCGGAGGGCAGGCGGCAAGGCAGCGGGTCGTCCTCGTCGCGGCCGAGCGGCTGCGAGGTGCCCGAGCCGGTCAGGGCGAGGACGGGGTCGGCGGGGCGGTGGTAGCTCTGCCGGGGCGTGCGCTTCAGCTCCAGCTCGTCGGCCAGCTCCAGCTTGTTGTCCGCGGGGTAGCGGTCGATCGCGGCCTGGACCTCTTCGGGGGTGAGACCGTGCGGGACCTTCCCGCTCAGCCGTTCGACCTCCGCTTCGAGTTCTGTCACCCGCGTGCCGGCCTCGTGGATCCGCTGGTCCCAGGCTTGCTCGTCGAAGGTGTAGTCGAGGGGGCGGCGGTTTTCGGGGAGGCGGCGCAGCCACCACAGCGTCCACAGCCGCCATTGTGCGGAGGCGAGCCGGTGCTTGGCCTGGTCGTGGTCGTCCTGGTCGCGGTTGAGGGCGGTGATCCAGTCCGGCCGGTCGGGTGGTGGGGCCTGGGTGTCGGCCTGGTCGCTCGGCCGGTTGACGACCTGCCAGGTGGCACCGCCGTCGTGGCCGCTGAACCAGGACCGGCGGGTGATCTCGTCGAGGGAGACCTGCCAGTCGGGGCCGTCGAGCGCGTCGGGGTTGCCGTGGAACAGGGCGCGGACCTGGTCGGCAAGGTCGGTGCCGCCGGTCTGGTGGTCGGCGAGGGCGGCGACGGCGTCGGCGGTGCTGTGGCCGATCGCGACCTTGACGTCCTGGGTCTCGGGGCGGTCGGAGGCGTGGTGTCCGCCGTCGCGGTTCCACGGGATGCCGAGGGCGGTGCCGACGTACCGGGTCCGGGTGATCGTGTTCGGCATGTCGTCGGGGGCGGCCCAGCCCAGGGCCCGCAGCACGTCGGCCGGACTGTCGGGGTCGGCGTCGGGGGGCAGCAGGCCCTCGATGTCGCGCGCGGTGGTGAGGATGTCGGCGTCGTCCCGGCTGTACCAGCCGATCACGCAGTAGCTGACGGTGCACGGCGGCGGGTAGTTGTCGTTGGCCTTGAGGTCGGCGAGGGTGTCGTGGAAGAGGAAGACGTTCTCGTGGTAGGGGGCGAAGGCGGCGAAGGCGGGAAGTCCGCTGCCGATCGCGGTGAGAAACAGCTGCGGGCGGGCGGGCGGCTCGCGCCAGGGACCGTCACTCAGCTTGTGGGCGCGGCCGATGTAGTCGTGGCGCGGCGCTTCCTTGGGGGAGGCCGGGTCGACGAACGGGGTGAAGGCCGACTCTTCGGGCCCGCCGTCGGCCTTCTCCAGGTAGTCGCTGTGGATCAGGAACCCGGCGGCCTTCAGCTCGCCGCGCACCTGGGCGTAGCGCACCACGAGCCAGCGGTTGGGCACCCACGGGAAGGTGCTGACGCCGGTGGCGGGGTCGATCGCTCCGGTGGTCAGGGCCTCGGGCAGCTGCCACTGCACGTGGATGCCCTCGCCGGGGTTGCCCTCGGAGTGCTGGATGGGCGGTTCGGCGTTGCTGCGGTGGTCCTTGGAGAACGTCCACGGGTACTTGGGGGTCCAGCGTCGGAAGTCGTCGTACGCGGCCACGTCGCGGGTGGCCAGCAGCGCGTGGACCTCGACGGGGACGATCAGGTCGGTGTCGGTCATCGGGCGCTCTCCTGGCCGGGCGTCGCATCGAGGGTCAGGCGTTGTTCGACGGGGGCGTTGACGAGTTGCAGGGCGAATTCGCCGGGTGCGAGGTCGTCGAGGGCCGGGTCGAGGTCGGCGGCGAGCGCGGGGACGAGGCCCCGGTCGCCGCGCAGGGCGAGAACGTCCGGCGCACCGCCCCCGTCGGGCAGCCGCAGGTGGCGGGTGAGCAGGCCACCCGCGGCGGGGTAGTCGCGGCGCAGCGGGTGGCCGAGGTCGGGCCCGGGCCGGTGCTCACGCAGGTTGATGACGCTGTTGTCGCCTGCGGCGTCGTTGCTGTCGATGCCGAAGTGGATGCCTTGGCCGGGCTCGCGGATGACGATCTCGTCGGGCAGGGCGTCCAGGAGCAGCAGCAGCGTGTCGGGGGCGAGGTGGTCGCGGCGCAGTTCGGCGACGTTCGCTCCGCCGGTGGTGGTGAGGATGTCGAACACCGGCCAGGCCTCGACGAGTTCGGAGCGGATCAGCAGCCCGGCCCGGCCGGTTTCCGCTGTGCGGACGCGGGTGCGGCGGCGGTCGACGGCGGCGGTGAGCGCCGTGTCGACGAGTGCGTCCAGCGAGGTGTGGACGCCGACGTCGCGGGCTCCGGCGAGCAGTGCCTCGATCCAGTTCTCGTCGATGCGGAACAGCCGGATCGACTCCGGGGGGAGCATCGCGGGGTTGGGCACCAGGTAGTTGAACGGCACCCGGCGGAGCAGCGTCAGTTCGTCCAGCCAGGCCGGCAGGGTCCGGGTGTGTCGTTCGGCGGTGGCCTGTAGGGCCGCGGCCTTGGGTCCGGTCGCGAGTACGGCGCGGGCGCTCTGCCGGGTGACGCGGGTGCGGCGGGCCGATGCCGGGGCCCGGTCGTGCGGGGCGAGGGGGCGGGTGAACGCGTCGAGGAGACCCGACGCGAAACCGGGAGCGGCCAACTCCCGTAGAGTCCGCCCGTCCAGGTCGGCGGGGTCGGCGGCGGCGAGCGCCGGGCCGGCGGTGGCCAGGGCCATCATCGTCGCCGCGGTGTTGGCCAGTTCGCGCCGCGCGCGGGTGATCTCCTCGCTGTAGTCGGGGTCACTCAGCGCCAGGGTGCGGCCGAGTGTCCAGGCGGCGGCGTAGGAGACGTCGAACAGTCCGTGCTCCGGCTCGTAGATCAGGGCGTGGTCGGCCGTGGTCTTCGGGGTGTCGCGGGCGAAGTCACGGGTCTCGGCGGCGATCACGGGGACGAACGGGCCGCGGTACCAGCCGTAGGTGGTCTCCCCCGACAGCAGCCGGTACGACAGTGGGGTGTAGCCCAGGTGCAGGCGGCGCTCGGCATACCGCTCGGCGTCCGGCGTGGACCGGGCCGCGGTGTCCGTGCTGGGGCGCAGGCGAAGTGCCAGGTTCTCCCGCCCCCCTTCCTCGCGGGCCGGTGCGACGAGGTCGCTCAGCAGGGCTGCGGCGTCGCGGGTGCCGGCCGGGTCACTGGTGAACGTCCAGGAGTGCAGCACGCACAGCCGCACGGACCTTACGCTCGCGCCCAGTTGGCCGGGGTCGAGCTTGCCGTTGAAGCCTTCCAGGGAGACCAGGTGCGCGGTGTAGGTGCCGGGCTGTCGGGGGAGGCGGTTGGCCGCCAGGACGGCGTACTGGCCCTCGGTCAGGATCTCGCCGTCGTCGCGCCGTTGCGGTCGGGTGGAGACGTCGCGGACGTGGGCGAGGTAGTTCAGTTCCTCCTCACGCGGCACCAGCGCGGTGAACAGCCCGGCCGGGACGTCGATGCTCTGGCAGCGGCTTGCCTCGATGGCCGGGGTGATGCCTTCGTTGCTGAGGTCGGGCCCGAGGATGCCGTCGCCGGGGCGGCGCAGTTCGGCGACGGTGCGGGTGGTGGTCCGGCCCAAACCCTCCGGGTCGTCGGGCAGTTCACCCGCACGGAACACCATCAGCGCCAGCCACGGGGCCTGTTCGGGCACCGCGCGGGCTTTCAGCAGCCGCTCCCAGGGCAGGATGGAGCGGTCCAGGGTGATGTGCGGCAGGGTGCGGCCGAAGTCGCCGGCGGCGCCCTCGGCCGGGTAGTGGGCGTGCACGGACGAGGGGTCGAGGACGAACCGGACCGCGCGGATCTCGAACTGCTGTGTGGTGGCGGGGATGGCCGGGTTCACGTCGACCCGGTTGCCGTCCTTGGTCAGGTGGTGCTCCGCCGTGAGCGTGTAGACGCCGGCGGCGGCAAGCGGGCGACGGTAGTCGTGGAAGGCGACGCGGAGGTCTTCGGTACCGCTCAACGTCGGTTCACCTCTCGGCTGTGGTGGTCATGGGCGCGTTGGTGAACGTGGTCTTCGCGAGGTCCGCGTAGCGGGTCAGCGGCTCGTCGGTGCCGGGGGCGAGGCCGAGGCCGGCCAGGGCGGCGTGCACCGAGGCGCGGCGGGCTGCGGTGGTCCGCGCGGCGATACCGCGGTCGGGGTCGACGATGGCGCCGATGCTGCCCTCGCCCTCGTCGTCCGGGACGGACGGCGGCCCCTCCGGCGCCGAGCCCAGCAACGGGATCGGCGCATCCGGCAGCCCGTCGGCCTCCAGCGCCTCCGCGTCCACCCAGCCGACCGCGGGAGCCAGTTCGGGCTTGGGGATCTCGAAGGTGATGCCGGCCAGGCAGCCGCTGAGGAGCCCGTCACCGTCCAGCACGTCGCCGGGCTTTCCCAGCGGCGCACCCCACATCGCCTTGGGCATGTCCTGCCGGTGGACGGCCACGCCCCATCCGGTGGGGGTGTAGACGCTGTCGAACCGCTTCAGGGTGACGTGGTGATCGGAGACCACGCCCTGTCCCTTCGGCCCCATCGGCCGGATGTCGATGGTGTCGTCCTCGGTCCCGGCGAACGGCCGGCCGTTGAGGAGGATGCGGCCGGCGGGGACGGCGGCCTCGGTGCGCACGGCGAATCCGTCCATGGAGACCAGCAGGGGCTCCCCCGCTGCGGACCGGATCGCGGTCTCCTCGGGGTCGACGTCGACCAGCAGCCCGCGCAGTGGGGCGATCGACAGCGGGGCGGGCAGCTGGACGCTGAACTCCCCCCACTCGATCGGCGGTACGCCGTCCCGGCCGGTGCCGAACTCGACGGTGAAGCTGATGAACCAGACCTTGATCCTGGCCCGGCCGCCGATCGGCGGCCCCCACAGGTCCAGCGACACCCCGACTTCCAGGGAGACCCGGACCCGGATGAACAGCACCTTGACGGTGGCCGCAACCCCGATGCTCAGGCCCATCGACAGGTCGAAGTAGAACGGCTTCCACTGCACCAGCGCGTCCAGCCAGGCAGTGAACCACGCCTGGAGCTGGATGCCGTGTCCCTTGTCGTAGTTCGCGGACAGCTCGCCGCCGGCCATGAACGCGCCGTCGGTGAGCGCCGCGTACACCTGGCCGCGGATCGCCACCGGGCCGATCGCCCACCGCCACCCCACGCGCGGCGGGTCGGGGTAGTACGCGGGCCGCCTGAAACGGGGGTGGTAGCCGCCCAGGGTGAACACGAAGCCCTTGCCGCCCCCGACGGCGGTGCGGTCCTGGCCCCAGACGTAGAAGGACAGGCCACCGGTCAGCTCGGCCGCCGGGTCGATGACGTACGAGCCGGGCGCGATGACCGCGTCCATCGAGAACAGGCCCTGGTCGTGGTGGTAGCCGATGGCCAGGTCGATGACGAGCCGGGCGATCGGTTTCCTGGCGGCCTTGTTGCGCGGCAGGTCGACGGTGGTGCGGCCGATCAGCAGAACCTTCCAGGACTGGCCGCCCTCGACCAGCAGCAGCGCGCGGGAGCGGATGAATTCGAACGAGCTGAACTCGATCCCGCCCGCGCCCCAGTACTGGCCCTCGCGCGGGGTGATCCAGCCGCCGGGGCCGGCGAGCTTCTCCAGCACCTTCTCCGGGGTGTCGCCGCTGCCGCTGCCGTCCAGCCGGTTCACCAGCGGGAACTCACCGACCTGGTCGATCCGGGGTGTGCGGACCGTGCTGTTGACACCGAAGCCGAGCGAGAGGGCGATCACCCGGAACGGGGGCGGGCCGAACAGCCCGCGCTCGCCGCCGGAGATCTCGCCGAAGAGGAACATCGACGACCAGCCGTCCACGGCCTTGGCGTACGACCCGGCGGCGTTCAGGGCGAAGAACCCGGTCTCCACCGAGGCGAGCCCGACGAACTGCTCCTTGAGCCCCGGGGCGACCTCCGAGCCGGTACGGCGCTCGACCATGCCGCTGATCCTCAGTGGCGGCCTGTCCAGCTGTACGCCCGCCCCGCGCAATCGGGGCGAGACGCTCAACTCCCCGTCGATTCCGAGCCCGAGACCCATCAGGACCAGCCGGACCGGGCCCACCGACAGGACCGCGTCCAGCGCGACGAAGATCTGCCCGTCCGCGAGGCCGACGCCGATCCGCGAGATTCGCAGCGCCCCGAAGGTCAGGCCGAGGTCACGTGACGACGTGTCGTCCGAAGCAGCGTGCACGGTGACCGGGCCCCGGGAGGCGGCCACGAGTGTGCCGCCCGACCCTGTGGTGATCGGCAGGAGCAGCGGCTCCTGCGGCACCCCGCCGATACCCAGCTCGATCTGGACGGCGAGGCCGGGCCCGGCCGTCGTACCGGCGGCGAAGCGCGGCAGCCGGCGCCCCGCCACGGAATCGATCCGGTTCAGCGCGTCGTTGACCGCGACGGCCTGGGCCCCGGTCCACCCGGTCGGCGTCGAGGTGAAGGCGACACCGTCGATGACGAGGTCCGCACCGGGCGGAATCGCCTCGCCGACCAACGGCAGATCCGAGACGCGCGCCCCGAGCCGGGCCCGCACCGCGGCCGCGTCGACCCGGGGGGCACCGGCGCCGGTACCGGGACGGCTGACGTAGGCCCACCCGGTGCGCTCGGTCGAAGCCGTCAGCAGCACCTGACCCGTCACGGAGTCGTACCGCACCGACAGCGCGGTGAGCACCGGCCGCAACACCTCGGGCAGCTCGGGCAGCTCGACGCCGAGCGCGGCCACCAGGTCGGTCAGCGCGATGCCTTCGTCCGCGTTCCACACCGCGGTGATCGTCGACCCGGTGGCATCCTCGCGATAGTCGACGCCGAAGTCCAGCGCGCGCAAGCCACCGTGCCCGTCCGGGACCTGCACCGTGAGCGTCCCCGAGACTGTCCTGTCGTAGCCGCCCGATGCCCTGTGCGACAGACGGACGGCCAGGGCGAGCACGGCGTCGGCGTCGCCGAGCGGGAATTCACAGGAGCAGACCAGGTCGAACTCCCGGCCGCCGCTGTCGAACGACACCCTGGTCTCGCGGACGGTCAGGTCGGCGAGCAGTGCGGGCGGTGCCACGCCGAACAGGTCGAACAGGTCGGCGGGGACCACGTCCCTGGCGATGCCGGTGAACTGCCACCCGCCGTTGTCGTAGCCGGCCTCGACGCTCAGCACGGACCGGCCCAGAGCGGCCTCCGCGAACAGCCGGGCGGCCGGGCGGCCGGTTCCGGTGCTCCGGACGGACAGGGTGATACCGGTGAGGGCGAAGACGTCCCCGATGCTCCAGGGGCCCGCGAGGTCCAACTCGGCGCTGTAGTCCTTGGACCTCGCGTTGACCCACGCGCTGAAGGCCTCGACCTCCCCGAGGGGGACCTCGACACCGGGCAGGAACACGGCGAGGGCGTCGGTGAGCGGGAGCGGCCGGAGCAGCTCGGCCGTGAGATCGAGTTCCGGCACGGAGACCGACACCCCCACGAAGGCCTCGCCGATGCGCAGGACGCCGCCGAGCCGGGCACGCACGCTCGCCCCGGCGGTGCGCGGGGACCCGACGCCGAACTCGACGTCGATCTCCTCGATCTCGAACACACCGGGGATCAGCGGCCAGCGGGCGGGGATGTTCACCCGCGCCGAGGCGGCCAGCACGGGGTCCAGCCCTGCGGCCGCGCGATGGACGTCGGGGGTGAAGACGACGCTCAGACCGGCGAGTTCGACCGTGGCCGGGAGCGGGAGGCCGGGCAGGGCGGGCAACGTGAAGCGCTCGGAGGATGCTCCCGGCACGAGTTGGCCGAGGTCGCCCAGGGCGGAGAAGGTCACTCCGGAGAATTCGCCGTTCAGGGTGTACGTGCTGGCGGCCGGCCCCTCCTGGACCAGGGTCCGAAGCCTCAGCGCCACTCCCCCGGCGGCGAACGGCAGATCGCCGCCCACGGTCGCGACCGTGGACACCACGTCGCCGGCGCCGGGTTCGGCCGACAGCACCAGCAGCAGCCGTTCGAACCCGTACTCGCGCAGGAAGCCGGCTTCGAGCCGCAGGTACGGCAGGTCGACCTTCCACTCGCCCGGGTCCGGGGCGGTGGTCAGGGTGACGTCGAGGGTCAGGCCGGTCACGACCGGGGGTGACGCCGTCGCGTTCGCCGAGAAGGTGACCGTCACCGCGGCTCCCGGAGAAAGACCGGGGACCGCGACCGCTCCGGAGAGCGTGAGGTGTTCCGGGTCGGCGGCGGTCACCCCGGTCACGGAGAGGGGGCCGCCCAGGTGGGTGCCGAAGAGCTCCTCCGTCCCCGGCACGGCCAGTTCCTCCGCCGTCAGCCGGAACTCGCCTCCGACCACGGGGAACCTGCGCCGGAGTTCCTCTGTTGTCAGCGCCATGATGTGTCCCCTCGCTGGTCCGTCAGTAGTCGATCAGGACGTTGCCGGCGGCATCGAGCGTCAGGTGCCAGGTACCGCAGATGAAGCGCTCGTCGTCCGGCATCGTGTCCGTCCAGAGCGGGTTCACCATCAACTGCGAGGTGAAGATCGACTGGTCGGTGAAGTCGGGGACGAACGACTTGTACGCGGGGCGGTCGTCGAAGTAGGTGTACTCGTGGGAGTCGGCCGGCTGGACGGCACCGGACCACAGCTTGACCTGTTCCAGGTGGCTGATCTTGGGGATGCCCGAGCCGTTGAACGCCTTGGTGCCCGAACTGACCGTGAGTCGCTGAGGTTTGAGCAGCCTGACCCACTTCTCGCGGGAGGAGGTGTCGCTGCCGTGATGCCCCATCTTGAGCGTGATGTTGGCCGAGGGGAGCTGGGGCGCCCAGGCACCGAGAATGAACTCCTCGGTGAGTACCGTCGCGTCCCCCATGAGCATCATGACCGCCTTCTTGTAGACCAGCGCCAGCACCGCGCTGTCCGGGTTCGGGTCATAGCGGCCCAGCTCCTTCTGCAGCCGCACCTTCTCGTGCGGATCCGTCGACGCGGCCAGGACCTGCTGCCACTTGGCGTGCCGCGTCGCGTAGGAGCCGGAGGCATTGGCGGCCACGACGTAGAGCCCGTCGTCGCCGCCGAGCGGAACGACCGGCCGCCCGTACTGCCACGGGGTGCTCGCACCACCACCGGCCGCAGGACCGCTGAAGGCCAGGGAGTTGGCCAGCGGCTTCGCCCCCTTGGCCTTCAACCAGGCGTAGGTCGCATCGGCCTTGACCGCACCGAAGGAGTCCCGACCGTTCTTGTAGTCCTCCAGCACCCCGGTGAAGTAGCTGTCCTTGACCGTGAACCCGTCGAGCGCCCGCACCAGGAGGTTGTAGTGGTCCTCGTCGGCGTGTGTGATGAACAGGTAGTCGATCGTCTTCTTCGGCACGTACGTGGTGAGGAGGTGCTTGACGTTGGTGAGCGCGTCCACGACCCGCTCCGGCGGTCCGGGAATCAGGCACTTCGCACCCTTGGTGGAGCCGCAGTCGATCAGCACCACCTCGCCGGTGCCGTGTGGCGGGTCCGGAAAGACGATCAAGGTACAGTCCCCCTGGCCGACGCCGACGAAGATCACCCTCGCGTGGGGAACGGGCGGAACAGGAATTGCCATCGCAGACTCCAGGTCTCGGGTGTGCAGGGCAGGGCAGTACCGCGTACCGGTCGAGTGGCGGGTCTCATTCGCCCGCCGCATCCGCGACGAACTCAGCGTCGGCCGAGCCGTCCGCTCACCCCGCGCCAGCCCGTCCCGCCGAACCCAGGCCCCCTGGAGCACCAGCTCCTTGCCGGACCCCAACAGCGCGCAAAGCCAAGGAAGTTCGAACAGATCTGGGGCCAGCACGAAGGGTCCTCCGAGCCGGAAGGCCGACGAACGGATCCGCAACGGACACGGACATGAGACACACTCCCTCGCTACCGACACGAGTGACGCTGCTGGAAGCACCCGGCCGACGGAGCAGACCGGGCCAGGACTCACCACACCGGGCACCGAGCAGCAGGCATCGACCCGTCGCCATCGGGACCGCCCGCCTGACAGGAACCGATCACATCACAGCCAGTGATCAAATGGTTCCTCAATGCGATATTTCGCCACCCGTGTGGCCAAATTCGGCATGGCCCGCCCCAGGGCCGACGGCGCCGCAGCCCGACCCGGAGCACCGAACCGGGGCAGCGAGCGTCCAGAGCCGACCGCCTGGCGACCGCAGCAGAACCGAGCACGGAACCCGCCGGACTCACCGGTGGCGAGCTGCTTGATACGGTGCTGGTCCACGTCGTGGCCGACGACGCGGTGGCCCACCTCGGCGGCGCGCACCGCGAGCGGCCGCCCGACGCAGCCCCGACCGGCGACGACAACGTCCATGACGACTCCGATTCGAGTGAGGAGCACTGCCGTGCCCCTGGTTTCCGTGGTGATGCCGGTCCACAACTCGGCGGCCACCCTCGGCGCGTCGGTGCGCTCGGTGCTCGCCCAGAGCCACGCCGACGTGGAACTGCTGGTCACCGACGATGCCTCCGGCGACGGCTCCATGGACCTGCTGCGGGACCTGGCCCGCGAGGACGAACGGGTGCTCCCCGAGGCGGCGCCCGAGCAGGGCGGCGCCGCCCGTGCCCGCAACCTCGCCCTGGCGCGGGCACGCGGGGAGTTCGTGGCCTTCCTCGACAGCGACGACATGTGGCTGCCCCGGAAGCTTGAGCGGCAGATCGAGTTCGCCGCCGCCGGTGACGCGCCGTTGACGTTCACCTCGTACTTCAAGGTCGACGGCGACTACGAGGGCGAGGCCCGGGACTTCGTTCCGAACGGCCGGGTCATCAAGGCGCGTGAGCGCGTGACGTACCGGGACATGCTGGTGCAGGACCACATCGGGGCCCTGACCGCCATGTACTCCCGCACCGTGCTCGGCACGAGGCTGATGCCGGACATGCCCAAGCGGCAGGACTACGCGCTGTGGCTGGACATCATGCGGGACGGACACCACGCCCGGGGCCTGCAGGAGCCGCTGGCGGTATACCGGGCCGGGCGGGCGGGGTCGCTGTCCTCCAACAAGCTCGACCTCGTCGAGCACAACTGGCGGCTGTACCGGGAGCACGAAGGGCTGGGACTGGTCCGGTCGACCCGGGCTCTGGCCGGCGCGGCATGGCACTCGGTGCGGAAGTCCCACATCTAGTCCCAATGCCGTGTAGATAGAGCTTGCGGATTCCTGTCACGGGTCTGGTGTGGTCAGGATGTCGATGCTGATGGTGGCTTTGTAGCTGGTCCGGTCGATGGTGCCTTTGGCGTTGTACTTGGAGATCGCGCGTTTGACGAC
>NZ_JAQYWW010001166.1:0-4122 GCF_036322525.1 Streptomyces sp. BE20
GCCCCACACCTCCGACGAGGTCCGCGAAGCACTCCAACTCGGCCCCGACACCCCCGTCGTCACCCTCGACGCCCGACGCCGGGACAGCGCCAAGAGCGCCCTCATCACCCTCGTCGAACACGCCCTCCTCGCCCGCCTCCGCTGAGCGGAACCCGCAGGTCGGCAGCCCCGGCGCCCCGCTGTCACGGCGGAGCGCCGGGGCCTGTCCGCTTGCGGGGAGATGTCGTCCGGACGCCGCGCGCAAGACCCCCGCATAAGCGGCGGATAACAGTTCGGTAGGCATTTCGTGATCAACAATGACTGTTTGTAGCGAATCAGCATCACTCAGCGCCAGAAGACCACAGTTTTACACCGTCATGTCGGTGAATGTCCCAATTGCGCCCTGCATGGCGCTGACCGGCAGCTGTTTGTCCCCCATCCCTGCACGTGCTGAAATTCCAGCTACCCCTGCATCCATATCGGCCACCGCTCCCCGGAACGGACGGGCCTCCAGGGGTAGCGCTGGATTGATCCATGGCCGGCTGTCGGCCGAGAGGTAGTTGTCGAGTGAGGCGTAAGCAGCAGGTCGCCCCGCAGCGGCGCTCCGAGCCCCGCCAGAGCGAGCCGAACGGCACCGCACCGGACCCGGCGGGGTTCTCGGCGTTCACGCCGACCGAGGAACGGCCACCGGCCGCCCCCGCACCACAGCAGCTGGGTCCCGCCAAGGACCGCACGGGCGGCTCCGGCGCGGACGACACCGGCGGCAAGGGCGGCAGCCGGTACGACTTCCTGCGCCCGCGCAACTGGCGCGTGCCGGCCCGTCTGATCGCGATTCTGCTGATCCCGGTCACCATCGGCCTGATCTTCGGCGGTCTGCGCGTCAACACCTCGTTCGACGGCTTCATCAAGGCCGACCGCGCCCAGCGGACCGCCACCCTCGCCAAGGCCGCCACCGAGCTGGCCGAGGCGCTGGAGAGCGAGCGCGACAAGACCCTCATACCTCTGCTCACCAAGCAGGACCCGAACAACGAGGTCACCAAGGCGCGCTCGACCACCGACGCCGCCCTCAAGGCCTACTACGCGGCCTACGAGGCCAGCGACAAGTCCGGCGAGCTCCCGCGCCGCCACGACGCCTTCCAGGGCGTCGTCGTCGCCCTGCCGCACCTGCGCGCCAACGCCTACAGCCCGGACCTGTTCGCCTCCGCGACCACCTCCGCGTACTCGGTGATGCTGGCCCCGCTGCTGGCCTACGACAACTCGGTCGGCCTCGGCTCCTCCAACCTCACCAGCAAGGGCCGCTCGATCTACGCCATGTCGCTGGCGAAGGCCTCCGCCTCGACCCAGCGCGCGCTGATGCTGCACCTGCTGGTCGGCATCTCCGCGGGCGCCACCACCCGGTACGAGAACGCGGACCTGATCCAGCAGCTGCTGGTCGCCCAGCGCCTGGAGCACACCGCGCTGTCCGAGTTCAACACCGGCAGCGCCCCCGAGGACGCCCGCCGCTACTCGGACGCCCAGGTCGCCCAGGCCAACGCCGACCAGCGCGCCGCCTACCGGATGCCCAACGGCACCGCCCCCACGATGCAGGGCCTGCTCAACCTCGGCGCCGCCTACAGCCAGGCCGCCGCGATCGGCCAGGCCCAGGGCAAGGACGCCGCGGACCGGGCGTACAAGGAGGCCAAGGACTCCGGTCTGACGCCGGAGAACTGGAACCAGGCCGCCAACACCCACATCACCAGCCTCCGCGCCACCGAGGTCGTGCTGCTGGACGACGTGCTCCAGGACGCCGCGGCGCTGCGTGACAACGCGCGCTTCGACGCCGTCCTCAACGCGCTGATCGTGCTCGCGTCGCTGATCCTCGCCGGTGTGCTCACCGGCTACGTGGCCCGCTCGATGATTCTCGGCATGCGGACCCTGCGCAACGCCGCCCTGGAGATCGCCGACCACCGTCTGCCCGACCTGGTCGAGAAGCTCTCCAAGACCGACCCCGACCGGGTCGACACCAACATCAACCCGATCCCGCTGCACGGCAAGGACGAGATCGGCGAGGTCGCCCGGGCCTTCGACCAGGTCCACCGGCAGGCGGTCGCACTCGCCGCCGAGCAGGCGCTGCTGCGAGGGAACGTCAACGCGATCTTCACCAACCTGTCGCGCCGCAGCCAGGGCCTCATCCAGCGCCAGCTGGCGCTGATCACCGACCTGGAGAACAACGAGGCCGACCCGGACCAGCTGGAGAACCTCTTCAAGCTGGACCACCTGGCGACCCGTATGCGCCGCAACGGTGAGAACCTGCTCGTCCTCGCGGGCGAGGAGGCCGGCCGCCGCTGGAACACCCCGGTCCCGCTGGTCGACGTGCTCCGTGCCGCCGCCTCCGAGGTGGAGCAGTACGAGCGCGTCGAGCTCTCCGGCATCCCCGAGGCCGAGGTCGTCGGCGCCGCCGTGACCGACCTCGTCCACCTGCTCGCCGAGCTGCTGGAGAACGCCACCTCGTTCTCCAGCCCGCAGACCCGGGTGCTGGTCAACGCCACCCGCCTGCCGGACGGCCGGGTGCTGGTCGAGATCCACGACAAGGGCATCGGCCTCACCGCCGAGGACTTCGCCGAGATCAACGAGAAGCTGGCCGAGCCGCCCACGGTCGACGCCACCATCTCCCGCCGCATGGGCCTCTTCGTGGTCGGCCGGCTCTCCCAGCGGCACGACATCCGCGTCCAGCTCCGCCCGTCCGGCGAGTCGGCCGGCACCACCTCGCTGGTCATGATGCCGCCGTTCCTGACCCACATGGCCGCGGCGCCGGAGCCGGAGGAGCAGTTCACCGTCTCCCGGATCTTCGCCGACCAGGAGCCGACCGCCGACTGGGCCGCCCCCGGCCGGGACGAGGCCCGCAGCGCCGCCGAGCTGGGCTTCGACGACCACCTCACCGGCACCGGCAGCGCCGGCTCCTCCGGCTTCAGCCCCGCCCTGGAGGCGGTCCAGCGCTCGCAGCGCCTGGACCAGGTCCGCCGGGCCGCGCTGGAGGTCGGACCGCAGTCCGGCCAGGAGCCGCCGGTGCTCGACGCCGAGGTCGACGACGAGTACCCCCCGTACGGTCGCCGCAACGACGAGGTCTACGGCCAGGACGGGCAGTACCCGCAGCAGGGCTACGACCAGACCTACGCCGACGACCAGTACAACTACGGCCAGGACGGGTACGACGGCAACGGCTACCAGCAGGACGGCTACGACCAGTACCCGCAGCAGGGCTACGACCAGTCCGGCTACGGCGACGACCAGTACGGCCGGCAGGAGTACCAGGACCAGGGCCAGGACCTCCAGGGCCAGGGCTACGACGGGTACGACGGGTACGGCTACCAGCAGGACGGCCAGGGGACCGAGGAGGCCCCGGCCGGCCACCCGTACGCCCCGGAGCAGCCCGCGCTGCCCGCCGCCGACCCCGCCCCCGCCACGCTGGCGTCCGGGCTGCCCCAGCGCCGCCCCGGCCAGCAGCTGGCCGGCGGCGGGTTCCCGTCCGGGCCGGCCGACGCCGGTCAGGGCGGCGAGAGCCCGAACTGGTTCGCCGGTGCCAAGGACACCTCCGCGCCGGCCGAGCCGCGCGGCCACGAGGTGTCCGCGCTCGGCGGGTACGGGCCCACCGGCCCGACCGGCGCGGGAAGCGCCGCCTGGCAGTCGCCCAACGACGGCAACTGGCAGCGCGCCGAACAGCTCCGCGAGCCCTCTTCCAGCGGCACCACCCCGTCCGGACTCCCCCGGCGGGTACCCAAGCAGAACCTGGTGGCCGGCAACGCCAAGCCCACCCCACAGGATGGGCCGCAGGTCTCCCGTTCGCCCGAGGAGGTCCGTGGACGTCTCACGAACCTGCGCCGCGGTGTCGAGCAGGGCCGTAGCGCAGGCGGCACCGGAAGCTTCCGGATCGACCCCGATCAGGTAGACCAGTCCGGCAACGGACAGCAGAATCGCAGCACCGATCTCTTCGGCGGCTCGAACCACCAGGAGCGTTGAGTTGAGTCAGATGAGCCAGGCCGCACAGAACCTGAACTGGCTGATCACCAATTTCGTGGACAACACCCCCGGGGTGTCGCACACGGTGGTGGTCTCCGCGGACGGCCTCCTGCTGTGCATGTCCGAAGGGTTCCCCCGCGACCGCGC
>NZ_JAQYWW010001167.1:0-307 GCF_036322525.1 Streptomyces sp. BE20
GCTCGCGCTGGTAGTTCCCCTCCAGCAGCAGGCCCTCGTCGCGCAGCAGCCGCAGCACGGTGGCCTGTGAGACCTGGTGGCCGTCCCACCGGCACATCGCCCAGACCTTCCGGTGGCCCCACGCGGGGTGGGCAAGCGCGGGGCGGCGGGCCGCGTCACGAACCCCTTCCCGGGCCGGACGCGGCCACGGCCCCTCGGCCTGTGCGCCGCGGCGGGCGCGAGCCCGGTGACGGCGCCTGGTCCTCTCGGGCTCACCGATCAGGCGGCAGAACCTCGCGGTCGGCATGCCCGCCTCGACACGGATCAC
>NZ_JAQYWW010001168.1:0-373 GCF_036322525.1 Streptomyces sp. BE20
CGACGGACCGTTGTCCGCCGCCACCGACAGATCACCCCACCCACCCGACGGCTCCAACCACCGCACCACATCCGCCACCGGCGCCCCCACCGACAACATCCCACCGTCACCCACGAGATCCACCAACGCCCCGGAACGCGCAGCAACCACCCGCGCCCCGTCCTCCACCGTGAGCGCCCCCGCCACCACCGCGGCCACCACCTCACCCTGCGAATGACCCACCACCGCGGCAGGAACCACCCCGAACGACTCCCACCACGCCGTGAGCGCCACACCCACCGCCCACAGCACCGGCTGCACCACCTCCACCCGCGCCAACCAGTCGTCCCCGCCCCGCAGCACCGCCTCCACCGAGAACCCCGTCAACGGCAAC
>NZ_JAQYWW010001169.1:0-300 GCF_036322525.1 Streptomyces sp. BE20
CCGGGGCCTGCTCGGACGGGGTACCGATGCTGACGGCGACCGGGGCCGCGCAGCAGCCACCGTCGGCGCCCTGTTCGGCGGCAGGCTCGTCGAACAGGCCTGCGCCGCCACACACCCCGGTCTCCGGGAGAGTGAGCTCGCCCCGCCGAGGGGCCTCGTGGTCGCCGGCGAGGTGGGCGGCGACGGAACGGACCTGCTCGTAGCCGGTCATGGCGAGGAACGTCGGAGCCCTGCCGTAGGACTTCATACCGACCAGGTGAACGCCCTTCTCGGGGTGGGAGAGCTCGGTCACGCCGGGCG
>NZ_JAQYWW010001170.1:0-514 GCF_036322525.1 Streptomyces sp. BE20
GCGGCCGGGGTCTGCTGATGGTCGCCGCCCTGGCCAGCACCTGGGGCGCCATGCAGACCGCCACCGGCCAGCTGGTCTGGGCCGAACTGCCCGCATGACGGCCACCGGCCGACACATACGCAAGCGGCACCAGCCCCCACCCGCCCGGCGCGTATGGCCGAGGGAACCGTTCGCCTGCGGTGCGTCTGCCCACGGCAGGTGCTGTGCGACCTGCACGGAATCGACCCCGTCGCCATTCGCCGGTCCCTCACGGTCGTCCCGCAACCGCCGGACCTGCACAAGATCGGCATCACACCGACCGGGGTCGGGCCGTTACGTAGGTCGGGTGCGATCGGATCGGAACCCGGGTTGTGACGAAGGCTGTGCGTGGGCCCCTAAGAAGACGTCTCATTTGGGCTTGTAGGCTGGTCCGGTGACGATCGTGGAGCGTCTGGTGCCGGACGAGTTGTGGGAGTTGTTCCAGTTGGTGGTGCCGGCGGCGCCGACCCGCCCGCAGGGCGGTGGTCGGCGCCGC
>NZ_JAQYWW010001171.1:0-304 GCF_036322525.1 Streptomyces sp. BE20
AGACCATAACGGCCGTTCCCTCAGGACCCAACAACGTGCCCGACACAGTCAAACCCAGATCGCTTTCCACGCCGAAGCAGAACTCACGTCCGATCACTTCCTGAGCCGAATAGTCAACGATCCACCCATGAGCGACCGAGCCGAACATTCGCCAGCAAGCGGCCATGCGCTCCTGAGAAAGGAGGCGCTCCAGCCGCACCGTCCGGTCCGGCTACCTTGGTACGACGTCGTCCCACTCGCTGGTCCCACCTGCGACGGCTCCTCCCCGTACGGGTTAGGCCACCGGCTTCGGGTGTTACCGACT
>NZ_JAQYWW010001172.1:0-28211 GCF_036322525.1 Streptomyces sp. BE20
CCGGAAGCGCCCACCGCCCAGCGCAACTGGCGATTCTGCCAGAAATGCTTCTCCATGTTCTTCTGGGGCTATCCCACCGACGGCGTCTGCCCCTCCGGCGGCGCCCACAGCGCCCAGGGCTACAACTTCGTCCTCCCGCACAGCTGACGCTCCCGCACGAGGCCGGGCACGACCGGCCCGGCCTCGTGCCGCACCGCACACCGCCCGTCGCGCACCTGCTCGTCACCCGGGCGGCCACGAGGCTCGGGATCACCCCTGTCCCGTCGGCGCTCGGGGTGCCGACCCGGCCGACGGCCCGGTCAGGGCGGCGGAGCGGCGTGGGGGCGAACGGCGGCGCCCCTGCGACCGGTGCCGTCGGTGAGGTCCAGAGCGTGCCCGGTCCAGGTGCGGAAGGTCCGCGCGCCGAGGCGTTCGTAGAAGCCGCCGGTCGCCATGGCGTTGGTGGAGTCGACGTCCATGACGGCCCACCGGTAGCCGCGGTCCTTCGCGCGGGCCAGCGCGTGGGTGAACACCGTCCGGTACAGGCCGCGTCCGTGCAGGTCGGTGCGGGTGCCGGCGTTGGCGAGGTACAACTCGCGTTCCCGCCCCGCGTCGGCGAGTTCGGTGGCCAGCAGGTAGCAGAGGATCTCCCGGCCGTCGGCGGAGAGCAGGAGGAGGGAGGAATCGGGGCGGAAGTAGGGACTCCCGGTCACCGAATGACGCCACGTCGCGGGCGTCATCGGGACGCTGCCCGGGTTGCGGGCGAAGATCTCGTTGCGGGCCGCCAGCAGCAGCGCGTCGTGGCGTTCCTCGAACGGCACCAGCACGGTCCCGGGCGGCAGCACCGGCGCGCCGTCCGCCCCGGCGGACGGCGCGGACGGCGCGTGCTCTGCCAGGTCGATCCGCATGCCCCGGTAGCCTCGCACCCGCCGGTAGCCCGCGGCGTCGAGCGCCTCGGCGAGCCACCGCTGGTGGCCGTGCGTCCGGGCGTGGAGCTCCAGCGGTGTGCCGCCGAACCTCTCCCGGTGCCGGCGGGCCGCGGTGCGGCGGCATCCGTCGAGCAGGTGCGCGATGACGCCCGGGGTCCGGTGGGCGGGATGCACCACGACGTCGAGGGTCATCTCGTGGACGGGGTCCGCGTGTTCGCGCACCCGCGTGACGGCGTACGCCACCGGCTCCGGTCCGGCCCAGGCGGAGGCCGTACCGGCGGCCAGGTCGATGCCCGAAGCCGCCCAGCCGTCGAGGACGTCCTGTTCGTCACGCAGGTCACCGGTGCGGTCCGTCCGTTCGCAGACCGCCAGCAGCCCCGCCACCCGGGGCGCGTCGCGGTGGGCGAGCGGCCGCCACCGCACCGGCTCATCCACCGCGGACCGCCGCAAGTCCGCGCTCGCCGGGCACCACGACCTGACCGTCGGTGACCAGCATGAACCGCTCCAGACCGGGCACCAGCACGTTGACCACCGCGAGGTCCGGCGTCACGTGGTGGTCGCGCCGGTAGACGGGGAAGCCGTGGTCCTTCAGGCGGCCCAGGAGCCGGTCGAGGTGCCCGCCCGGGGTGTCGGGCGCCGTGGTCGCCTCGAAGGGCCGGACCTCGGCCGAGGCCAGGGCGGCGGTGAAGTCCGACAGGTAGCAGGCGTGCAGCGCCGGGTAGGGTCCGGTGTCGTCGCGCTGCTCGGGCAGCAGGTGCGCGTACTGCTCGCGCAGGCCCATGGTGCTGTGCAGCTGGACGAGTTCGCTCACCGCCCGGGAGATCGCGTACTCGCGGGACAGCGACGCCCCCCAGCCGCAGACCCGCGCGGGCTGCCCCGGGGGCGCGCTCTGGTAGGCCGCGTACGCCGGCACGTCCAGGTCGGTGGTCATGTCGATCAGGTGCACCGGCCGGCCGGTGCGGGCGGTGGCGAAGCCGAGGAGGGAGACGAGGCCCGGGGGCAGCGTCGCCGGGTCGACCACGGCCGGACGGCGTGCGGGTGTGCGCAGGAAGCAGCCGATCAGCAGCATGGACAGCGCGTCCCGCTCGATCAGTTCGTTGATCGCGTGCACCGCGGCCTCGACCGGGTCGACCCCGGCGGCCCAGCCGTTGTTGACCGAGTAGCGGCCCACCGACCGGTAGTCGTAGGTGTCACCGGCCTGCCGGCGCAGGCCCTCCCCCGCCGGGCGCAGGTACTCGGGCATGGAGAGGAAGAGCGGGACGTCGACGTCCGGACCGCCGTCGGGCGAGCGGTAGGGCAGACACCCCAACAGACCGTCGGGTGCCTGGGCGAGCAGCGCGGCGGCGATGTCCCGCCCGAGCGGACCACCCGCGACGTCATGGGCGGAGGCCAACCGGATCCGCGCGCCGTCGAGTCCGTCCACCCCGCTGAGCTGGTGCTCCAGCGCCTCGAACAGCGCTCCCGTCCGGGCCTCCGCCCGGCTGCCCTTGCCCAGCCCCAGTCCGGTGCGCAGCGGTACGCCGCCGCGCCGCAGGACGCAGCGCCACGTCCCGGGGCTGCCGTCGAGGACCGGCGCCAGATCGGCCTCCAGCCCCAGGTCGGCGATCGCGGCGGCGGCCCTCGCGAACGCCTGCTGCGGAGTGAGGCTGCGCTCCCCGGACTGGGGAGGAGCGGTGTGCGTGGTGGTGGTCACGACCGTCCCGTCTGCTGGGCGGGGGCGCGGTCCGCGACGGCCGGCGTACGACCGTCACGGACCGGCACCCTCGGGCCTGTTGGCTTCGAACCGTGTCAGCCCTCGTCCGTGGACTCGCCCGGCTCGCTCTGGCCGCCGCCCTTCAGGAGTTCGGCGATGACGCTCTTCTCGGCCGCCGAGAGGACGACCTCGTCCGGGTGGAACTTGTCGCGGTCCTGGAATCCGCCCATGGGAACTACCTCCTGGAACTCGTCGGCCGGCCACCGGTCGGCGGCCGGGCCCGGGTCGCGCGGCACGGAGTACGCACACGTCCCACCACTCATGGTGACGATCCGGCGACGACGTGTGAATGCTTGCCCGTCCGCGCGACTTGCGCGAGAGTCCGCTCATGGATGCACCGCTGTCCGCGCCCGCCCCCGGCCGTTCGGTCTGGGGGGACCCCCTCGCCGAAGCCCTCGAACTCACCGGCGTCCGCTGCGTCCTGTCGCGCGGCCTCACGGCCGCAGGCGCCTGGGCGCTGGCCTTTCCCGCGCCGGGCCGACTCAAGGTCCAGGCCGTGCTGCAGGGAACCATCTGGTTGGTGGTGGAGGGTGTCGAGCGACCCGTACGCCTCGAAGCGGGTGCGATGGCCGTCCTCGCCGGCGACCGCCCGTACACCCTCGCGAGTGATCCGGCAGTACCGGCGGTTGACGCACTGCCCCTCCTCAGGGCCTCCGCCGAGCCCTTCCTCCACACCGGGGACGACGGCCGGGACGCCGTCACCATCGGCGGCCACATGGAACTCGACAGCACCGCGAAGGACCTGCTGCTCAGCGCGCTCCCGCCCGTGATGCACGTCAGCGGCGCGACGGCCGAAGCCCCCACCGCCTGCTGGCTCATGGACCAGACGCTGCGCGAGCTGGCCGCCGACCGCCCCGGCGCCTCCTTCGCCGCCGGCCACCTCGCGCCGCTGGTCCTCGTCCAGGTCCTGCGCGCCTTCCTCGCCGATGCGGACGCCGGTTCCTGCCCGGCGGGCTGGCTGCGCGCCCTGGCGGACGAACGCATCGCGCCCGCCCTGCGGCTGATGCACGGCGACCCGGCCCGGCCCTGGACACTCGCCGAACTGGCCCGGGCGGCCGCGATGTCCCGCACCAGCTTCGCCAAGCGCTTCAAGGACGTGGCGGGTGTCCCCCCGCTGGCCTATCTCCGCCGCTGGCGGATGCACCGGGCCGAGCACACCCTTCGACGCGCGGACACCCCCCTGTCGGTCATCGCCTCCGCCCTCGGGTACGGCTCCGAGAGCGCCTTCAGCAATGCCTTCAAGCGCACCACCGGCCTGTCCCCCCGCCACTACCGGGAGACGGTCCGCTCCGCGTGAACCGACGAGCCGCCGGTCGCCCCACGCGCGGGGCCCGCGGGCATCCGGCCCACGGGCCCCGCCCCGCTGCCGCGCCGCCGTCGCCCGCTCCGGCGGACTCAGGCGAGACCGGAGACCGCGGTCCGCACCTTGGACGTCAGCGCCTCCGGCAGGGGGACGTAGCCGATCGGGGCGATGGCCTGCTGGCCGGCGTCGCTGCTCGTGTAGGTGAGGAAGGACTTCAGGGCGGGCAGGGTCGAGGCCTTGTTCCCCTTGTCGCAGACCACCTCGTAGGTGACCAGGACCAGCGGGTACGCGTTCTCGTCCTTGACCGCGTAGTCCAGGTTCAGGGCGAGGTCGCCGTCGGTGCCGGTGATCTGAGCCTTGGCCAGGGTGGTGGCGGCGTTCGCGGCGTTCGCCTCGACCGGCTCGGCGGCGCCGGTACTGATGGCGGCGCTCTTCAGGTTGTTGGTCTCGGCGAAGGACAGTTCGACGTAGCCGATCGAGTTGTCGACCTGCTTGACCTGCGCCGAGACCCCGGCCGAACCGTTCGCGGACTGCCCGCCCCTGGCCACCCATGCCTTTCCGGCCGGGTAGCCCCAGACGCCGTTCGACGCCGCGGCGAGGTACGCGGTCAGATTGGCGGTGGTGCCGGAGTCGTCCCCGCGGTGGAGCGCCTGGATCGGCGCGTCGGGCAGGCCGGCGCCCGGATTGAGCGCGACGACGGCCGGATCGTTCCACGTGGTGATCTGCGAGTCGAAGATCTTGGCCGCGGTGGGGCCGTCGAGCACGAGCCTGTCGACACCGGCGACATTGAAGACGATGGAGATCAGGCCGCCGACCATCGGCAGGTCGATGCCCCGGCCGCCGGCGCAGACCTGCTTGGACGCGTCGACCTCGGCGGGGCTGAGAGCCGCGTCGGTGCCGGCGAAAGCCACCTTTCCCGAGTTGAACTGCTGGACGCCCGCGCCCGAGCCGCCCCCGCCGTAGTTGACGGTGACACTCGGACACGCCGACTCGAACTCGGTCCTCCACAGGTCGACCGCGTTCCCCTGAGCGGTCGAACCGGCGCCCAGCAGCTGCCCGGATCCGCCGCAGGCGATCGCCGCGGAGGCCGACCCGGAGGTCGGCGCGGCCCCCGCCGCGGTGTCGGACTCCACGCCGCACCCCGAGGCGGCGACCACCACAACGAGCGCCGCCATCGACGGCGCAAGCGAACGGATCACGACGGACCGACCAGTGGACACGGGAACTCCCTACGAGTACGAGGCACGCCGACGAACGGGCGAACGGACGCGGTCATCGTCCGAGGCGACCCCCTGTGCCCGACCCGTGACGCACTGGGCACACCCTGAACGTCACCGTGAATTCACCTTCCATCAGCACTTTGGTCATCGCCCCCTGGATGTCGACGGGTAGGCCCGGGCAGCGACCGACCCACGTGTGCCGGCCCACAAGACCCGGCGACCGCCCACGGCAGCCGCCTGCCCCTCCGTGCCCGCGCGAGGCGCCTCTACCCGGCCGTGGCCCCGGCGGGCGTGGTCCAGTGCCCCTCCGTGCCCGCCCGAGGCGCCTCACGCAGCCACGAGCCACGGTTTCGCACGACGCTCCCCGGGCAGCATCTCCGGAGGATTCTTCCTGTGGACAGTCCGAGTCAGCCGTATCGCATGCCACGAGGAAGGGCATTGCCTTGCTGATCTGCGGCATCAAGGTTTCACATGACGGCGGCATCGCGGTGATCGACGGAAACCGCCTGGTCTTCAGCACCGAGACAGAGAAGATCGACAACAGTCCCCGGTACAGCCCGCTCGGGGACCTTCGCCGGGTGTCGGAGCTCCTCAGATCCGAGGGTGTGGAGATCGAGGACATCGATCGCTTCGTCGTCGACGGCTGGATGCGTTCGACCGGGGACCCGTGGACGGTGTCCACCTCCGACGAAGGGAAGCCGACCGTCCTGCCGGTCGCCCCCTATGCCGACGGCTTCCTGTCGAACACTCCCCTTCACCGCTACACCTTCACCGCACACGACTTCAGCAAGGGAACTCGCGGGTACGCCAGCTACCACCACGTGGCGAACCACCTGCTCGGTGCCTACTGCTCCAGCCCCTTCGCCGCGCAGGGCGCCGACGCCCTCGCCCTGGTGTGGGACGGCGGCACCGCGGCCCGGCTGTACGAGATCGCACCGGAGCGGGGACCGGTCAGACTCGTGGCTCGCCTGCTGCCCTTCCGCGGAAGGCTGTTCGCTCTCTTCTGCTCCCACTTCGGACCCTTCCGCGCCCACACCTCGCAGGCCGACCCGGGATCCGACGCTCAGCAGTTCCGCTCGATCGCCGGAAAGGCCATGGCCTGGGCAGCACTGGGCAAGGTCGACCAGGGCGCCTTCCCCGTTCTCGACACGCTCCTTGACGACATGTCCGAGGAGGCCAGGGAGAGCGGCCTCGCCCTGGGCCCGAAACTGACCGCCGAACGGGAGCGTCTCCTTCCGGGGCTGTCGGACGCCGACCTCGTCGCCACCTTCCAGGAGTTTCTCGGACGCGCCCTCGTGTCCGCCCTCACCACCGTGGTGAACAGCAGGTACAAGGGCCGGTACCCGCGTCTGGTGATGGCCGGCGGCTGCGCCCTCAACATCAAATGGAACTCGGCGATCCGGGCCACCGGGCTCTTCGATCGAGGAGATCTGGGTCCCGCCGTTTCCCAACGACTCCGGCGCCGCCATCGGCACCGCCTGCTGCGAGATGGTGCACAGTACCGAACACCGCTCCCTCGTCTGGGACGTCCACAGCGGACCACGCCTCCGCTCGGACCGGGCCCTGCCGGAGGGGTGGACGGAACGGGCCTGCGACGAACGCCGACTGGCCGAGCTGCTGCACAGCGACGGGTCACCCGTCGTCGTCCTCTCCGGCCGGGCCGAGCTCGGACCGAGGGCGCTGGGAAACCGCAGCATCATCGCGCCCGCGACCGAGGCCGGGACGAAGGACCTGCTCAACGCGATGAAGGATCGGGAGGCCTACCGCCCGGTCGCGCCGGTCTGTCTCGCGCACCGGTCACGCGAGGTGTTCGATCCCGGCGGCGACGACCCGTTCATGCTCTTCGACCACCGTGTCCGCCCGGGGTGGGTGAGTCGTATTCCCGCGGTCGTCCACCTCGACGGCACCGCGCGGCTGCAGACGGTCAGCCCCGCGTCCGACAGCGCCGTCGCGCGCATCCTCACCGCGTACGAGGCACTGACCGGAATCCCCGTCCTGTGCAACACCAGCGCCAACTACAACGGACGCGGCTTCTTCCCGGATGTCGCGTCGGCCGCCGAGTGGGGCCGCGCCCGCTACATCTGGTCGGACGGCCGCCTCTTCACTCGCCCGGAACAGGCCGAGGAACCGTAGTCGTCACGAGGCCGGCCCCCCTCATTCGCGGTCGGGGCCGGAGCCCGGCGGCCTCCGCCGTCTCCCGGGAAGCCACGGTGCCCCGTGCGGCGACGGACGGGCAGGAGCGGCCCCCGCCCCGGCCCTACTGCGGTACCGGTCCGGCGGCCTCGCCCCCGCCGGGCCCGACGAAGGGCCTGAGCGGTTCGCCCCGGACGGCTTCGGACACGAAACCGTCCGGTCCGACCGGACGGTCCCCCAGGACCATGACCCGGTACATCCTGCGCCGGTAGTCGGTGAAATGGAGATCGGCCGGCTGGAGGTGGGCCACCGAGCGGTTGTCCCAGACGGCGACGTCGCCGGGCCCCCAGTGATGCCGCACGGTGTATTCAGGACGGCTGATGTGGGTGAAGAACAGCCCCAGGATTCCGTCGCTCTCCCAAGGGAGCACTCCGGTCACATGGCATACGGACGCCGGCGGCAGGAAAAGCACCTTCTGCTTCGTCTCCGGGTGCACCCGCACCACCGGGTGCAGGGAGAGCAGCGTGTCCTGTGCGAGGTCCCGGATGCTCTCCACGTCCTCGTCGTCGGAGAACAGCAGCCGCACCCCCGCGTGCAGGCCGTGCTCGGCCCGCAGATTGTCGGCAAGCTGCTGAAGGGGGCGGGACAGGCCCTCGTACGCGGCGACGAGATCGGTCCACTGGGTGTCGCCACCGTATTCCGTGGCGACCTCACACCTGAGCACCGAAATCGCCGGGGGGTTCACGGCGGAGGCAATGTCCACGTGCCAACCGGAATCATGGCGCGTCGACTTGCCCGACAACCGCTCCGCAGATCTGAGGCCCCTGCGGGTTCCCTTCGCGTCCGGATCGACGACAAGGATCTCCGGGAATCCCTCCGGATGCGTGCCGTGCCGGCGGCCCGGAAGACGGGTGACTTCGCCCAGACCACGCGCGAAAGCCACGTGTTCGGCGTGACTCAGGTCCTGCGCGCGAAAGACGATCACCTTGTGACGGAGCAGGGCGGCGCGAATCTCCTCCATGATCCCGGGATCGCCGTCATGGGCGAGCCTCAGATCCACACCCCGAATCTCCGCTCCGAGCTTTCCAGCGATGCGGCGTACCTCAATTCCGGAAAGGCCTACGACCACAGCGACCCCTTCGGTCGTCCTCGGCTCGAAATTGCCGTCTCCTCCGGCGCGCCCATGCCCGTCGGACACGAGAGAATTTCAGGAGCCGACCGGTTCGATTATCGGCGATCGCAAGCGGCCGTCAAGCAGTCGCGGCTGCGGGGCCTGCTGATTCGGCCAGTTCCGGCACCGAAGTGACTTGTCCCCAGTCCCTCAGGTCGCCGCCGCCCCTCGTGTCCACTTCCCCGGAACTCCCGTGCCCGTTTCGACCTTGATCCCGGCGGCACCCGTGGGCCCGGATCCGGAGAGGAGGAGCTCCCGTGTTCCGCCCGGGCGGTCCTCCGGTGAGCGGAGTTCCGGAGCAGCGCGCAGCACGTCCGGCAGGCCCTGCCGGCTTGCGACCGGTATTGCGGTTCGACTCCTTGAACACGCACCGGACATCCGTACACTCCGGGGCTATGCGCTATGTCTCGATGGGTAGTTCGGGAATGCAGGTCTCCGCAGTCGGCCTGGGATGCAACGAGTTGGGAAGGTCGGTGGGGCTGGACCGCGCCCGCCCGATGGTCACGGCCGCGCTGGACGCCGGGGTGACGCTGTTCGACACCGCCGACGTCTACGGGGACTCCGAGTCCGTGCTCGGCGAATGCCTCCGGGGACAGCGCGAGAACGTCGTCCTGGCAACAAAGTTCGGCCATCAGAAACTGGCGATGGCGTACGGCCCCGCAGCCGGCGCCAAGGGTGGGCGTGCGTACATCCGCCGCGCCGTCGAAGCGTCCCTCAGGCGTCTCCGTACGGACTACATCGATCTCTATCAGATCCACACACCCGACCCGCACACTCCGGTGGAGGAGACCCTCGCCGCCCTGACCGAGCTGGTCCGGGAAGGGAAGGTCCGCTATGTCGGGAGCTCCAATTTCGCCGGCTGGCAGATCGCCGAGGCCGCGTGTACGGCCCGTTCCCAGGGATTCGAGCCCTTCATATCCGCCCAGAACCACTGGTCACTGCTCAACCGGGATGTCGAGAACGAGGTCCTCCCGGCCGCACGCCGTTTCGGTCTCGGGGTACTGCCTTATTTCCCGCTGGCAAACGGACTGTTGACGGGCAAGGTACGGCGCGGCATGGCCCTCCCGGAGGGAACCCGTATCAAGGGGAGCGCGTACCAGGTGACGGAGGCGCGGCTCGACACCGTGGAGGCGCTGACCGCCTGGGGCGCGAAGAACGGTCGCAGTCTCCTGGAGATCGCGATCGGTTGCCTTGCCGCGTTCCCGGGTTGCACTTCGGTGATAGCAGGGGCCACGAATCCGGACCAGGTGCGGGCCAATGCGGCAGCGGGGCAGTGGATTCCCACCGCCCAGGAGATGAGCGAGATCCTGGAGCTGTTGTAGCAATGATCGTACCGACACCGTTCCGTGGGGCGGGTGACGTCAAGCGTGGCCGAAAGCCGGACACCCGACAGCAATCTCGGCGTGAACGGGTCTATGCACCACTCTCGATCTCCCAGACCCTGGGGTGTCATGACCCCAATCGAACGGTCCGGCGCGGGACAGTCATCGGCTGGGCACGAGCCGACCGGCGTCCCGTCCGGGATGGCGGGTGAGGTGGCACCGATCCTTCGGGCGGCCGGGCTCACGGTCCGGCCCATCGAACGCGCGCGTGTGGCTGATGTGGGCGCCCTCCGCCGGAGCGTCGCCGCCCGTTCCGGTCCGCTGGTCTGTTCCGGTCTGATGGATGACTGGCCTGCCGGCACGGCCTGGAACCCGGCGGAGCTCACGAAGCGGAACCCCGAGCGCCGGGTGACGGCCCTGATGGACCTCCCCGCCACCGGCGTGCTCTTCCCCCAGGACCAGCGACGGTACGAACGGGAGCTGCCCTTCGGCGAGTTCCTCGACCGGATGACCACCGCCGGACCCGCCGCTCCCTGCTACCTCGCCTACCAGCGTGCCCACGAGATCCTCGATCCCGCCGACTGCGACTTCGCCTCCCTCCTACCGCCCGACGGCCACGGCACCGACACCCGGGTGTGGATCGGCTCCGCCGGGACGCGCTCCATGCTGCACTCCGACCTCAAGGACAACTTCTTCTGCCAGGTCTGGGGCGAGAAGAGCGTCATCCTGGTGTCCTGGCAGGACAGCAGGGCCGTCTATCCGTTCCCCGGCAATCTGGTGAACAGCCGGATCGACCTGGCAGACCCCGATCTGTCCCGGTTCCCCCGGCTTCGGAACGCCGTCCTGCACCATGCGCGGATGCGGCCGGGCGACCTGCTCTACATCCCGCGTGGCTGGTGGCACGACATCCGGGCCCACACGCCGTCCGTCTCGGTCAACCACTGGTTCGGTGAGCCGCTGGGACTGCCGGACTATCTGCGCCTGCTCGGGTTGCTCGGGCCCGCGTACTGGGGCGCCACCGCCCGCGACTTCGTGGTCCACGGGCTGCTGCGGCGCCAGGAATCGACGCGGTTCTTCTTCAGCCCCGCGTCCACCGGTCGGCGTCTCTACGACGCGCTGCGCACCGGCGACTTCTCCCGCGGCAACGACCCGAGCTCCGGCGCCCAGTAGAGGGGATCGCATGGCCGACATGCCTACAGAGTCAGTGAGTTCGGACAGTCCGCCGCGGCGGCGCGTCCTGGTCACCGGCGGCGCCTCGGGGATCGGTGCGGCCATCGCCCGCCGGTTCCTGGCGGACGGCCACCGCGTGGCCGTCCTGGACCGCGACCGCGAGGCGCTGGAATCCTTCGCGAAGGACTCGCCCCGGGTCGAACTGCTGCTGGCCGCCGACGTCGGGGACGAGGCCGAGCTGTGCGGGGCGCTCGCCGAGGCCGACGACGCCTGGGGCGGCGCAGACGTGGTGTGCAACAACGCCGGGATCAGCATCCGGAGCCCGTTCCTCGACACCTCGCTGGAGGACTGGGAGCGGACACTGCGGGTGAACCTCACCGGGGCCTTCCTGGTGGCCCGCGAGACGGCCCGTCGGATGGTTGCCGGCGGGGGCGGGACGATCGTCAACACCGCCTCGGTCAGCGGGCTGGTCGGAATGCCCGACTACGCCGCGTACAACGTCAGCAAGGCCGGGCTGATCGAGCTGACCCGGACGATGGCCCTGGAGCTGGCCCCACGCATCCGGGTGAACGCCGTCTGTCCGGGCTACGTCCTCACCCCGATGCAGCGGGCCGAGTACACCGATGAGCAGCTCGCCGACCAGGAAGGTCTGTTGCCGCTGGGAAGGCTCGGCCTGCCGGAGGAGATCGCCGCCCTGGTGGCCTACCTGGCGTCCCCGGAGGCGGCGTTCGTGACCGGGCAGTCCTTCGTGATCGACGGTGGGGAGACGGCGGGCGGGCTGGCCAGCCGGCCGACAGGCGAACCGTGGCGGGGGGCCGGCCGCGGCAACGACGTACCGGGGGCGCCGAACCCCGGTCGGGCTGAGGAACGGGGAACATGACGAGCGACGAATCACGGCCGTTCGGGGACCGGAGCGGCGCGGCGGGACCGGCGGTCAACTCGTACACCGAGTGGGACCCTCTGCGGGAGGTGGTGGTGGGGAGCCTGCTGGGCGCGGTGTTCCCCACCTGGCACGATTCGCTGGAACACACCATGCCGGAGTCCGCCTGGCCGGTCTTCCGGGGGCACGGCGGCTCGCCGCTGCCGGAGCGCCACCTCAAGGCCGCGGAGGCCGAACTCGACAACCTGGCCGAGGTGTTGACGGCCGAGGGCATCCGGGTGCGGCGGCCGGACGCCGCCCGGCACCACCGCCCCTTCCGCACTCCGGAGTGGGAGTCGGACGGCGGGCTCTACGCGGCGATGCCCAGGGACTCGCTGATCGTGGTGGGCGACGCGATCGTCGAGGCGCCGATGGCCTGGCGCTGCCGGTACCACGAGGCCGACGCCTTCCGCCCGCTGATCAAGTCGTACTTCCGTCGCGGTGCCCGGTGGCTGCCGGCGCCGCGCCCGCAGCTGACCGACGAGCTGTACCGCGGCGCGCACGACCCGGGGCGCTGGGCCGTGACCGAGTTCGAGCCGGTCTTCGACGCCGCCGACTTCCTGCGCTTCGGCCGGGACCTGATCGTTCAACGCAGCCACGTCACCAACGAGTTCGGCATCGACTGGATGCGCAGCGCGCTCGGCCCGGAGTTCGCCGTCCACACCGTGGAGACCGACGACGCCCACGCCATGCACATCGACGCCACCATCGCCGCGCTCGCCCCCGGCAAGCTGCTGGTCCACCCCGGGCGGTACGTGCACTCCGAGCTGTTCGACGGCTGGGAGATCCTGCCCGCCCCGCCGCCGACCCTGCCCGCGGACTGGCCGATGTACTTCTGCAGCCCGTGGGTGAGCATGAACGTGCTCTCCCTGGATCCGGAGACGGTGGTGGTGGAACGCCAGGAGCGGCCGCTCATCGAGGCGTTGACGGCCTGGGGGTTCCGCTGCGTCGAGGTGGACCTCCGGCACGTCTACAGCTTCGGCGGGTCGTTCCACTGCGTCACGCTGGACACCGTGCGCGAGGGCGGTCCGGGCCGGTACCTGTCGGTTCCTTCCGGGAGCTGAGTCCGGGTGCGGGGCGGCAGAGCCGCCCCGCACCCGTTCAGGAGGCGAACAGCACCCGGGAGTAGTCCGGGCGCAGCACGACGTTGTTGTCGTACAGGCAGTACCGCACGGCCAGCAGCGGCACCGACGGGTCGCCGGGTTCCACCGCCGTACGCACCGCCGCGAGGACCTCCTCGACGGAGCCGAACCGGGCGGCCAGCTCCGCGCACACCTCGTAGGCGGTGCGCCCGGTCCGGTCGTCCCAGTACCGGGGCAGGCCGATCCCCTCGAACGCCGCACGGACAGCGGGCAGTTCGGTCCCCACCGCCAGCTCCACCAGGGTCCGGGCGAGCGGGCCCTCGGACTCCGACCCGTCCGCCGGATCCAGCAACCGCCCGACGAGAGCCGCGCCGCCGTCCGACGCGAGGGCCGCCCGGACGGTGCGCAGCTCCGTGCTGTCGCCCTCACCGCCGCTCCCCAGGCGGCCGCACCAGGCGGCCAGTTCACCCGCCCCGGCGTGCCGGGCGAGGAACCCCTGCCAGTCGAGGCGGGCACGGTGGGCGCGGGAGAGGTAGGTCGCCTCGACGTGGGCGAAGAACTCGTCCACCGCCCGGGCGCCGCCGAGCGCCGCGACCAGGGCGGGCGGGTAGCTGAAGGTCGGATACAGCAGGTCCACGGCTTCCAGCCGGCCCCGGGGGCCGACCGAGTAGGCCGCGTCGCCCGGTTCTCCGGTGATCCCCTCGCCGAGATCGAAGACCCGGGTGGCACGGGTGATCAGGGAGTCCTCGAAGCGCTCGGCCAGTCGCAGGTCGCTGACCGCGCGCAGCGTGGTCGAGACGGTCTCGGGGGTGGCGTAGGAGTTCCCGAGGAACATGTCCAGCCTCCGCGGCGGCACCGGCAGGCCGCGTGCCAGGCGGAACGCCTCCTCCTCCTCCAGCCAGTCGACCTGCGCCTGCACGGCGTGGCGGGCCCGGTACGGCACGCGGGTACGTTTGAGGTTCGCGTCGTCGTACGAGCCGAACTGGTTCCAGCTGGGTTCGAAGTGCGATTCCAGCAGCATCCGGATCTCGGCGCGTTCGAGCGCCGGGTTGGGCAGCAGGTAGCAGGTCCACTGCACCGGCCGGGGCCGGTCGCGGTTGAGCCGGCGCATGCGCGCCGCCAGCTCGAACAGCAGGTCGTTGCGGCCTATGTTGACCTCGGAGCAGACCATCCAGATCCGGGTGACACCGCGATCGGCCAGGAAGCGGATGTCGGTGAGCACGGCGTCCAGGTCCCGCACCCGGGGCCGGCGGCCCTTGACCATCGGCTCGGTGCAGAAGTAGCAGCGGTACGGACAGCCGCGCTGCACCTCCACCGGCACGTGGACCTCGGGCTCGGGGCCGAGGACGCGTTCGGGGCCGTAGAAGTCCAGGAGATCGCGCAGGATCTCCTCGGTGTACTCGGGGTGGTCCGTGGGGGGCAGAAAGACCCGCTCGTTGACGGTGTAGCGGTCGCCGTGGCGGTGGGCCAGGTTGGCGATGCCGCGCAGGTCGCGCCCGGCCAGGATGTCGTCCAGGCGGCCCAGGATCTCGTCCGGTTCACCGACCACCCCGTAGTCCGGCCGCAGCCGCTCCAGCAGGGCGTGCGGCCTGGTGGTGAAGCCGAAGCCGCCGAGCATGACCGGGGTGTCGGTCAGGTCCCGCAGGATGTCGATGAGTTCCTCGGTCTCGTGCATCGGCCAGTAGCTGTTGCGGCGTACCGGTGGGGCGCCGGGGAGGTCGGCGTCGGCGTAGTTCCAGATGAAGATCGAGTCCAGTTGCCGCAGGTGGATGCCGATGAGGCGGGGGTCGGTGCGCTCCAGCGTCGCGGCCAGCACCGAGCGCCACTCGGGCTTGGGGGTGCGCAGCAGGTCGAGCCGGGCGGTGGCCAGGCCGTGCCGTTCGGCGATCGCCGAAACCTGGACGAACGCGTAGGGATAGATGGGCAGTGCCGGGTAGTTCGAGGCGCTCAGCAGCAGCAGGTCCACGCCGCGTCGCCCCGGTACCACGGGGATGGGGTCTGCCATGCTGGGGATGGTGACACATCGTCAGTCTTCCTCACCACCCTACGGATCAGCGCAAGGTGTCCGGATCCTCACGCTCTGCGGTGCAACCCCTTGACCGGAGCATGCACCGGACAACAATGGATTCCACGCTCCTGCCGCTCCGGCCCCGCGGCGGACCCACGAGCTTCCGCGCGCCATCGCCTCGCCGTCGCCCGCACCGCACCGCACCGCGCCGTACCGACCGGACCCGCCGCGACGGCCCCCTCCCTCCCGTGAGGAGTGAATCCTTGACCTTTCCCGTGCTCTCGGCCGACTCGCACGTCGTCGAACCCGTGCGCCTGTGGACCGAAGGACTGGAACGCAAGTACCGCGACCGCGCGCCCCGGGTCTCCTGGGACGCCGAGCGGCGCGGCTGGTACTTCACCTGCGACGACCTGCGCCCCGCCCTCGTCAACAGCCTCTACGCCACCGACGCCACCGCCGAGGGGTTCGTCACCGACGCCGAGACGGTGGTCGAGGCGGCCCGGCCGGGCGGCAGCGATCCGGCCGCGCGGCTGAAGGACATGGCCCTGGACGGAGTGGCCGGCGAGGTGCTCTACCCCAGCCTCGGCCTGCACCTGTTCTGGCTCTCCGACGGAGAGTTCCAGCGTGCCTGCTTCCGCGCCTACAACGACTGGCTCGCCGAGTACGTGCGCCACACCCCGGAGCGACTGGTCGGCCTCGGGCTGATCTCGCTGTGGGACACCGAGGAGGCCGTACGGGAGCTGCGCCGTTGCCGCGAGCTGGGCCTGCGGGGCGCCGCGATCTGGGCCTCCACCCCCACCGAGCGGGACTTCGGCGGGGAGACCAACGACCCGTTCTGGCGGGAGGCCCAGGCCCTGGGCACGCCCGTGTCGATGCACTGCCTCACCGGCTACCGGGACAGCCCGAAGCTCTTCGACTACGACAGCCCGCTCGGCCGCATCCGGCGCAACATGGGCTACCCGGAGGAACTCCAGCACACCCTCACCGACCTGATCTTCTCCGGGGTCCTCCAGCGCTTCCCGGACCTCCAGGTCGTCCTGGCCGAGAACGACATCGGCTGGATCGCCTACCACCTGCTGCACGCCGATCGCATCTACGACAAGCTCGGCCCGGCCCTGCGCACCGATCTCACCATGGCGCCCAGCGCCTACTTCCGCCGCCAGGTGCACGCCACCTTCACCGAGGACGAGGTGGGCGTGCTCACCATGCGGCTGCTCGGCTCGGGGAACTTCCTCTGGGGCAGTGACTACCCGCACTACGAGGGAAGTTGGCCGAACTCCCGGGAGGTCCTGGACCTCGGGCTGCGGGACGCCGGCTCGCAGGCGCGGCAACAGGTGACCTCCGAGAACTGCGCCCGGCTCTACGGGTTCGACCTCGCCACCCTGGCCGCCGAACCGACCGAGTGACCCAGCCGTCCACCGCTAGGGAGCCCGCATGGCGGAGCAGAACGCGAACCGCTGGTACCGCTTCATCGACGACGACATCGAACGCAGGACCCGGACGAGTGTCGGCTTCACCAACCTGATCTCCACCCGCCCCTACCCGATGGACACCGGGACGTTCGAGGGCTTCGTCGATCGCAACGCCCTGATCCGCGAGTACCTGCGGATCACCCGGGACGTCTTCCTGGCCAGCGTGCGCGGCGAGATCGACCCGGCCGTCGCGGACACCCTGCTCGCCCGCCAGCCGCCGGAACGCGACCACACCTACCACAAGAACCTGACGGAACGGCACCTGGAGCTGCCCCGGTACTTCCGCACCGACGAGCCGGCCCCCGGCCAGATCGCCGAGGTGCAGTGCCCGGCGTCCGGCTGGGAGATCGCCGACCAGGTGCACGCGCTCTACCAGGCCTTCCCGGACGACTTCGGCGGCCCCTCACGACACCTCGGGGCGCCGATCGACAGCCTCGCCGACTCGCTCCGGGCCCGCTTCGGCGACGACCTCGTCGTTCACCACCTCACCGGCAACGCCTCCCGGCCGCACGGCGTCCAGTACACCGTGCAGCGACTGCGCGAGCGGGGCATCCGGCACTTCGGCTTCGACCGGGTGCACTGGAAGGACTGCGGGCTCGTACGCGCCCACGAGTTCTACGACCTGCGCTACAACGGCTTCTTCGACCAGTGGATGGAGTCCTGCGAGCGCGGCGAACTCTTCTTCGACCACCCGCCGACCCCGCTCTACGACGCCAAGGTGACCATGGCCTGGCCGTTCTGGGAGAAGACCCGGCAGTACTACCCGGACCGGGTGCGCGGGCTCTTCCCGCACACCGAGATCGTCACCCCCGACGGCTTCCACCTGCCCGACGGCAGCTGGATCGGCCTGGACGAGTACTGCGCGCTCGGACAGGGCAAGCGCCGCTACTACCTCAAGTTCGGCAGCCATCACCCCACCCTGAACTGGGGCAGCCGCGCCGTCTACCACACGGGGAGCTTCTCCGGCGCGGCGCTGCGTGCCCTCTTCGACCGGGCCCTGGTCGACACGGCGGCCGGTCACCTCTGGGTCGCGCAGGACGCCCGCCTGCTGCCGGAACCGGCCACGGGCGTCACCCGGGACGGTGAACAGGTGGGCTTCGACGCCTACACCAAGCTCAGCGGGTTCTACACCCCGGAGGGCCTGGCCGGAGTGATGGTCATGCAGGAGCGTGCCCACAAGGTGCACGGATCGCCACAGACCGTGCTCAGCATCGCCTACTGACACCCCCCGACCCCGAACGAGGGAGAACCGCGGCCATGGCCGACCCGGGCGCGACCCCGACGCTGGCGGGACGCCGGCGTGACCCCGCGTACTTCCGCTTCCTGGAACGGGACGGCGTGGACTGGGACGCCTGGTGGGACGTCCTGTCCGGCCGCGTCGCCGGCACCATCTTCCGCGGCGCGCTGGCACCCGACGTCTGCGAGCGCACCTGCCGCCGTTTCTGGGCCAGTCCCCTGACCGTCAGTCCCCCGCAGGCCGTCCGCAGCACCGACCGCGTCGCCGGCCCGATCCTCGTCTCCTCCGGGAGCCTCGACGCCTACCTGGACGCGTCCGAACGCGCCCGCCCCGGCCTCGACGCGATCTGGGAGGGGCCGGGCCCGACCCTGCCCGATCTGCTGGAGGACTGCCGCACGCACCTGGCCGGGCTCGGCGTCGACCTGCGGCCGGCGGAACACGAGGGCCGACAGGCCGCCGTCTTCAAGGTGCGGTCGCGTGCCAACAGCGAGACCTTCGGCCTGCTGCCGCACGACGACGCCCCGTACGGCTGGATGAAGCCGCACCTGGCCGGCTTCGAAGTCGTCCGGGTCCGACCGGTCTGCAACGCCCTCACCTGCCTGGAGAACGGCCCGGGCGGCGAGCTCGTCTACTGGAACGCCGCGCCCGGCCCCGAGGACCGCAGGGCCCTGGGGCTGCCGCCCGGGAGCTACGGCTACCCGCTGGAGGCCCTGGAAGGGGTGGAACGGATCACCCTGGAGATCCGCCCCGGAGACGTCTACGTGTTCGACGGCGGCAACGTCCACGCCGTCGCGCCCAGCGGACGACCGGACGTGCGCCGCACCGTGGCGCTCTGGTCGACCGGCCTGCTCGACGAGCGGACCGTCCTGCAGTGGGCCTGACCGGCCAGGCCGACCGACCGGAGGGAAAGGACCTCATGACGGAAGCAACAGGCGCGGGGATCGACGTCCGACAGCTCGCGGGCCACATCGGCGCCGTGATCGACGGGGTCGACCTCGCCGAAGCCCTGCCCGACCCGACGATCGACGCCGTCCGCGCCGCCCTGCTGCGCCACAAGGTGGTCTTCCTGCGCGGCCAGCGGCTCGGCCACCCCGAGCACATCGCCTTCGGGCGGCGCCTCGGCGAGCTGACCCGGCGTCCCGGCCGCAAGCACGGCGTCCACCCGGACGGGTACCCCGAGGTCCTCACCGTCGATCCGGACGTGGAGGACACCCGGCACGGCCGGCGGTTCGAGGAGCGCCTGAGGCCCAAGGCCCTGGAGCCGTACTCCGGCTGGCACGTCGACCTGGCCGCCGCCGTCAACCCGCCCGCCATCTCGGTCCTGCGGGCCGAGACCGTCCCCCCGTACGGCGGCGACACCCAGTGGACCAACCTGGCCGCCGCCTACCAGGGCCTCTCCGAACCGCTGCGCGTGCTCGCCGACGGACTGCGCGCCGAACACACCCTCTACGCCGCGAACCGCCTGCTGCTGTCCGACAAGGAGGACGTCGAAGTCCTGCGCCGGCTCACCGAGGACACCCTGCTCTCCGTCCACCCGGTGGTGCGCGTCCACCCCGAGACCGGCGAACGCGCCCTGTTCGCACCGCCCGCGTCCGTCACCCACCTGCGCGGGCTGCTGCCCTGGGAGAGCCGCCACCTGCTGGAGCTCTTCCACGGGCACATCGGCCGCCCCGAGTACAGCGTGCGCTGGCAGTGGGCCCCCGGCGACGTCGCCATCTGGGACAACCGCGCCGTCGCCCACCTGCAACCCGCCGACCTGGACAGCACCGACCACCGCCGCACCCTCTACCGGGTGACCGTACTCGGCGACCGCCCGGTCGGCCCGGACGGCTTCACCTCCGAGGCCGTCCACGGCGAACCGCTCACCGCGTACCGCGGCAGCTGACCGGAGAGGGGACCGACCACCATGCCCGGCACCCGCGGGGTCTACTTCGTGGCCAACGACCACGTACTCGAACTGGCCACCGTCTTCCTCAGCAGCTTCCGCCACAACAACCCCGACATCCCGCTGCGCCTCATCCCCTTCGACGCCGACCACCACCGGATCGCCGCGCTCGGCGAGCGCTACGGCTTCACCGTCTGGGAGGACCGGGACCTGCTGGCGCGCTGCGACGAGATCAGCCTGTCGTTCCACGACCTCCCGAAAGGCCATTTCCGGAAGCTCGCCGCCTGGGCCGGGGAGTTCGACGAGTTTCTCTACATCGACAGCGACACGGCCGTTCTGGCGAACATCGACTTCGCGTTCGACCGGCTCGCCGGGTACGGATTCCTGACCGCCACATCCCACCTTCCCGGGCGCGCCTGGAAGGACAGCATCGAGGAATCCGGAAAGCTCACCCCGGAGCAGTACGGATACCGGGCGAACACCGGATTCGTCGCCTCCCGGAAGGGGACGCTCACCTTCGCGGGAATAACCTCCGCGCTGCCGGCCGCCCGCGAGGTGGCCCCGCACATGAAACTCGGTTACGAACAGCCCTTCCTGAACTACCTGATGGTCACCTCGGGCCACCGCTACACCAGCCTGCAGCACCTGCGCACCACCACCGGGGACCGGTCCATCCCCGGCGAGGTCTTCGCCTGGACACCGGGCGTCGAGGCGAAGGACGGCGGGATCGTGCACCCCGCCGACCCGCCGACCCTGATGGTGCACTGGACGGAACCGGTGAAGCCGACCCGGCAGGCACCGGAGGACGTCCCGCTCTACGACCTGTGGCGCTACTACCGCGACCTTCGCGCCGTGACGTAGAGCGACTGCTCGTCGTCGTACCGGGGCGGGAACTCCGGGTGCGCGGCGAGCAGTTCCGCCTCCTTCACCTGCTCGACCAGGTCGAACCCGGCCTGGTCGAGCGCCCAGGCGAGCAGCTCGGCGTCGAAGAGGTTGCGGTGCCGGCCGCGCGCCTGGAAGAGGTCGTTGACGAACTGCTGCACCGGGGCACCGCCCAGCGAGTAGTCCGGGTAGCGGCTGCACCGGTCGTCCCTCAACGCCCGTCCCCGGTCGGCCGTGTAGCCGGCGCAGACCTTGGCCAGGTCGGGGCAGGACAACCACAGCACCGCGTCCGGGGTGCACACCCGGCGCAGCTCCCGCAGCAGCGGGATCAGTTGCCCGTGCAGCTCCAGGTGCTCGACCACGTGCTGCATCACCACGACCTCGACCGAGCCGTCGGGAAACGGCAGCCGGCCGGCAGCCAGGTCCACGTCGAGCTCCGACCCGGAGACGTCGCAGTTGAGCCACCCCGGAACACGCCGTCCGCCGCAGCCCAAATGGAGTCGCCGGGATTCCGGGAGTTTGCCGCCCAGAGCGGCGCGCCACAGCCGCAGCCGGGCGGACAGGCGGGCGCGATCGTGTTCGACGAATGCGATCGTTCGCGGATCGAAATTCAGCCTTCGCAATGCCCAAGTCATCACCCGCCTCACGATGCCCGCGAACCGAATCCCGGTCAACCCCGCCACCGGGATGCCTCATTCGGACACCATTTTTCGGCCATCGTTCCGGAGAACCCATTCGGTGACCGTCCGAACTCTGGTCGCGGATTCCGAATTCCGCGACCATGGGCGCAACCGAACCCCCAGGAGGCACGCATGCGAGCGGTGGTCCTGACCGGACCCGGACAGTGCGAGGTCATCGAGCGGGACGAGCCGCCGGGCGGTCCGGGACAGGTCGTCGTGGACCTGAGCGTGAGCGTGATCAGCCCGGGCACCGAGCGCGCGATCCTGCTGGACCTCCCGAACGCCGGTGCCCGGTACCCCGAGCACCCCGGCTACCAGGCCGCCGGAACCGTGCGCAGCGGATCCGCGCTTCCCGCCGGCACCCGGGTCGCGGTCCGCCGGGCCCGGCACGCGGAGGTCGCCGTCGTCCCCGAACGCCACGTGCGCCCGATCCCCGACCGCGTCCCGCCGGCCGACGCCGCCGTCTGGCAACTCGCCCTCACCGCCCTGCACGGTCTGGAGACCGGTGGGCAGCGCCCGGGCGAGCCGGTCACCGTCGTCGGTGGCGGTCTGCTCGGCGTCATCACCCGCCGCCTGGCCGCGGCGCGCGGCGCCTCCCGGGTCCGGGCGGTCGCCGCCACGACCGCCAAGGCATGGACCCTCCGGGCCGAACCCACCACCGTCCGGCACGAGCCGGGCGGACCCGACGACGACGGCACCCCGCTGGTGCTGGACGTCACCGACAGCGGCACGGGCCTGGCCGTCGCCATCGGCGCCGCCGCACCCGGCGGCCGGGTGGTCCTGCTCGGCTCGCCCCGTACCGAACGCGCCGACATCCCCCTGCAGCAACTCCACGACCGCGGGATCGACCTGCGCGGCGCCCACGTCGGCGGCCTCACCGAGGCCGAGGAGGACCGGCTGAGCGACATCTTCTTCGACCTCCTCGAACAGCGCCGGTTCACCATCCGCGACGTGCTCTCCGACTACCCGGCTCACCGGGCACCTCAGGTCTACCGCCGGCTCGCCACCGACCGCGCATTCATCAGCGCGGCCCTGCGATGGGACGCGCCCCGCCCGGCCACCGGCCGCCGGGCCGCGTCCGCGCGCCCGCTGCGCTACGGGCTCATCGGCTGTGGTGACATCGGCATCGAGGACGCCAAGGCCCTCGCCGCCGCGGACGAGGCCGAGCTGACCGCCTGCCACGACCCCTTCGCCGAGCTGGCCGAGGAGACCGCGGCGCGCTTCGGCGGGCAGCACACACCGGACGTCGCGGCCCTGCTGGCCCGCGACGACGTGGACGCCGTGATCGTCGCCACCCCGCACGACACGCACGAGCAGCTGTTCTCCGCCGCCCTGGCCGCGGGCAAGCACGTACTGCTGGAGAAGCCCGTCGCCCAGGACCTCGCCACCGCCCGCCGCATGGCCGAACTCGCCGACAGTGCGGGCCCGTTGCGCACCGGAGTACTCTTCCCGACCCGGACCGACCCGCGATTCGGGCAGGCCCGGGCGGCCATCGCGGCCGGGGAGATCGGCGAACCGCTGGGCGTCACGGCCACCTACTTCACGGACAAGCCGGCCGGCTACTTCCAGGGCGGCCTCAGCGGCCGTGCCCCGTCCAACTGGCGGCTCGACCGCGACCGGGCCGGCGGTGGCTTCCTCATCATGAACCTGATCCACCAGGTCGACACCGTCCGCGCCCTGCTCGGGCGCGAGGCGGACCGCGTCTACGCCGAGACGGCGCCCTCCTCGACGGCCGACGCCGAAGGCATCGAGGACGCGGTCACCCTCGTCCTGAGGTTCGGCCCGATCGTCGCCACCCTGATCGGCAGCGCCAGCGTGGTCGGCGGCACCGGCATGCGCACCAGCGTGTGGGGCGAGAAGGGCGAGGTGGCACTGACGCCCGACTTCCGACTGACCCACCGCGCCCCGCTCGGCGCCGCCCCGCCCGCCGGCCGCCCGGCGCCCACCGCGATCGACCTGCGGACCACCGCGTTCACCCGCTTCGCCCTCGCCGTACGGGACGGCACGCCCGTCGACGTCAGCCTCAGCGACGGGCTGCGGACCCAGGCCGTGGTGGAGGCCGGCTACGCCGCGGCGTGGCTCGGCCGAGCCATCGACCCCGCGCGCCTGCTCGCGGGCGGTACGCCGTGATCGGCCCGCGGCGCGTCCTCCGCTCCCCCGACGGCGACTACCCGCCGCCCGACGGCGTCGGCCCCGACACGGTGTGGTTCGCCGAAGGCACCGCCGCCGACGAGACCTGGGCCGTCGGCTACCCCGGACCGGACGCCGAGACGCGCGCCGCACACGCCTGGGCGGCCACCGCGCGGGCCGTCGCCGACGCCGCCCGGGCCGCCGGCGGCAGGTCCACGGTGCTGGTGCCGGGAGACGGCGCGCTGGCCGGGCTGGTCCGGCTGGCGCTCCCCGACGCCGTTCCCGCCGGCCCGGAGGTACCTGCCGTGGTCGTCGAGACGACCGGCACCGAGGCCGGGATCCTCCAGGCGCTCGCCGCCGTCCGCCCCGGCGGGTGCGTGCTGCTCGCCGCCCGCCCGCTGCACCTCACCGCGAACCTGCCGACCTACCGCGCCATCCACCGCCCCGGCGTCCGGGTCCTCCCCACCCGCTGGGCCGACGCCACCCGCGACACCACGGACCCGCTGGTCTCCTGGGCCCTGGCCCATCTCACCCCGGACCGACCGGGGCGGGCCGTCACCCCGGGTGCCTGGTACCGGCTGGCAGCCCGTCCGCCCGCCTCCGCCGGCTCCGCCGGCCGGGTACCGGGCCCGTAGACCTCCTCGGAGGCGGCCCCGGCGCCTCGCCGTCCGCGGCACACCTCGCGGCTCACCGCCGGTGCCCCGGCCCGCCGAAAGCCGGCGCAGTCGAGCCACCTCGCGGCCCACCGTCCCGGTGACGCCGGTCAGAGGTATCCCAGCGGATATTCCCGTCGTCGATAGCGATAACGAATCCGGCGCCCACGCCGACGAGATCGGACAAACCCGTGGAACAACCGCGGGCTTGGGAGAGACAGCACATTAGCGGCCGCTCCCGGGGAATCGGTTGACGGTGCCTCATTCGCTGCACCTGCGGGCAGGCCCGCTGCCCGCAGGTGCACTACCCGAACGGACCGACGGCTGCCCACAGGTGCAAGCCCTCCCCTGCGTACACCTCCCACCTGCGACGTGTCACAGAGGTCGGACCACCTATTCGGGCAAGGCTACTGCGAGTTGCACCCGAATCGAACTCAGAAACCCTCGCTGTCAGTCGATTTGACTCGGAACATCTGGTGGTAAGGTCACACCGCAGCACACCAGACCACCCGCAGACCGTCATGAGCACGGGAGTTGCGACCATCCGCAATCGGGGGCCCGACGACCGACACGCGTGAGAGAAACCATCGAACGCACCCGATTCCGCCCCACCCCGGCGGTTGAACCGCTCGACCGCCTGCCGTCCAGGTCGCCGATGCCGTGCCCCGGGCCGGCAACGCGGCGCGGACCCGCGAACCCCGGCTGCGGCCCGCCTGTACGGCTCCCCTGTCTGTACGGAAGGCACCTTGTAAAACCACCGCTGAATCCGAAGTCCCCCGGACGCGCTTCGCGCCCGTCGACTCGACATGCGAGGAAATCGAGGCACCCGGAACAATGACATCTGCGGACATGACGTCCAGGACCCTGGACGTGGACAGAGGGAATCTTCCCGATCCGGCCACCGCGCCCCTCCGTGAACGGACCAGCGATGGCCAGGTTGACCGTGACAACGAGAGGCGGCTGCCGGACAGTCGGCGCCGCCCTGGCGAAAGGTGCCTGACATGCAGGTGAGCGTCGACCGGGACCGTTGCTGCAGCTCCGGCATGTGCGTGACGAACGCCCCCGCGGTCTTCGACCAGGACGACCGGGACAGTCTCGTGATGCTCCGTCAGACCGTCGTGCTGCCCGAGCAGTTCGACGACGTCAGACTCGCCTCCGAGCTCTGCCCGGGCCGGGCGATCACCGTCACCGGGGACGAGCCCGCTCGGACCGGGGCCTGACGGACCCCCGCCGACGGCCCCCCAGGCCGCCGGGAACCTTCCCGGGCCCCGAACCCCACGAGAACACCCGCGACGTGAGGAGATCCCCGTCTTGACCACCGCACCCACCACCCCCGTTCTCCCGCTGCCGGCCCGGCACTCCGGCGGCTGCCCGTTCGACCCGCCGCCCCCGTACTCCGAGGCCGCCGCCACCGGGCCGGTGACCAGGGCCAAGCTGCCCGACGGCGACCTCTGCTGGATGGTCACCGGCTTCGCCGAGGTCCGCACCGTGCTGTCCGACCGCCGGTTCAGTGCCGACATACGCCACCCGGCCTTCCCGCTGCTGGTCGCCGGCGCCCGCGAGGAGCTGATCACCGACAATCCGGACTTCCTGCGGCTCGACGACCCCGAGCACGCCCGCCAGCGCCGCATGGTCACCGGGGAATTCCTGGTGAAGCGGGTGGAGGCGCTGCGCCCGGAGATCCAGCGGATCGTGGACGAGGCGCTGGACCGGATGACCGCGGGCCGGACCACGGCCGACCTGGTCACCGACTTCGCGCTGCCGGTGCCCTCGCTGGTGATCTGCCTGCTGCTCGGCGTGCCGTACGAGGACCACGACCGCTTCCAGAGCCTGAGCCGCACGATGCTCAACCGGGAGAGCACCGTGGAGCAGCTCCGGGAGGCCCAGGAGGGGGTCCTGGACTACCTGCGCGACCTGACCGCCCGCAAGCGGACACAGCCGGAGGACGACGTCCTCAGCCGGCTCGCGGCGCGGGACGACCTGACCCCGGACGACGCGGCCGCCATGGGCGTGCTGCTGCTGGTCGCGGGGCACGAGACGACCGCGAACATGATCGCGCTGTCGACCGCGCTGCTGCTGGAGCACCCCGAGCAGATCCCCGGCCTGGCCGACCCGGCCACCCTGCCGGGCGCGGTGGAGGAGCTGTTGCGGCTGCTGACCATCGTGCACACCGGCCTGCCCCGGGTGGCTCTGGAGGACGTGGAGCTGGGCGGCGTCACCGTCCGGGCCGGGGAGGGCGTGATGGCGATGCTCTCCACCGCCAACCGGGACGAGGCGGTGTTCGGCGGCGCCGGCCATCGGGCGACGGACGAGCTGGACCTCTACCGGGACGCCCGGCGGCAGCTGGCGTTCGGCTTCGGCGTGCACCAGTGCCTGGGCCAGCCGCTGGCCCGCGCCGAACTCCAGATCGCCCTGGAGACGCTGTTCCGCCGACTGCCGGGGCTGCGGCCGGCCGGCGAGCGCGAGTTCCGTACCGAGTCGTTCATCTACGGGATGCGGTCACTGCCCGTGACCTGGTGAGCGGGGCCCGACGGAGAACTCCCGCTGGAGTAGTTCGCTTGCGAAAGTGCTGGTCACGGCCGCTCGTCGGTGGCTGTGACCAGCACTTTCGCTTCGCACTTTCGCTTCGTCGGACACGGCCGGTCCGCCACACGGCGACGCGGTGGTCCGGGATCACCGCGTCACCGCGGCCGGCCGGCGTTTCAGGGGAGTCGCAGGGGCGCGGGAAGGAGGGGGCGGGTCGGAACGGGGTGCCAGCGGAGCGTGCCGGTGCGGTCGGGCAGGACCCGGCCGAAGGGCTGGTCGCCGAAGTGGAAGGCGAAGCCGTAGCTGCCCGGGGCACGGAGCCGGTCGAGCAGGGTCCGGCGGGCGCGCAGCACGGCGGCGGTGTCGGTGTCGGGGCCGGAGGGCCACTCGGGGTGGCTGATCTGGGCCGGGGTGTGGAAGGCGTCGCCGAAGACCACCAGACGCCGGCCGGCCGAGGCGGTGACGACGTACGAGGTGTGGCCGGGGCTGTGACCGGGGGTGATCAGCGCGGTGACCCCGGGCCAGATCTCGGCGCCGTCGTCGAACGGCCGCAGTACGCGCGACATCGGCACCATGAAGGTGTCCCAGGAGGGGGCGCCGACCGTGATCTCGCCGCGCCAGAACGGCCCCCACTCGGCGCCGGCCACCCGGTAGTCGGCGTTCGGGAAGGCCCTGCGCAGCGCGTGGTCCCGGCCGCCGGGGCGGAAGCCGAGACCGGTGTGGTCGGTGTGCAGGTGGGTGAAGGCCACCGTGTCGACGGACTCGGGCGCCACCCGCAGGGCGCGCAGGGTGTCCAGCAGGGCGCCGCCGCGGGAGCGGCCGAGGGCCGGCGACAGGACGTTGGCGCCGAGGCCGGCGTCGATCAGCAGGCGCCGCCGGCCCCGTTCGACGAGGACGCCGCCCGCCGAGGCCGCGATCCGTCCGGTGCCCGGGGTCAGGGCCTCGGGGTGGTCCCGCCAGTACGCGGGCGGGACGGCGGGGAGGAAGCCGGCCGGGTCCAGCTCCATGGCGCCGTCGACGACGTAGGTGATCCGGGTGTCGCCGAGGGTGAACGAGCGGACCGCGGACTGCTCGTTGAGCGCGCCGAGCCGTGACGGACGCGGACGCGGGCGGGCGGCCTCGGCACGGGGCGCACCTGCGGACAGGGCCGTGGCGGTGGCCGCGGCGACCGCCGTGGTGCCGAGGGCGGTCCGCAGCAGGGTCCGGCGGGAAGGCCCCCCGGGGTGTGGGGTGTTGGCGGTCATGGTGGGGACCTCCCGTGGGGTCAGCCGGTGTTGCGAAGTCCGGCGGCGATGCCGTTGACGGTGAGGAGCAGGGCGCGGGCGAGGAGCGGGTCCGCCCCGGTGGAGGCGGCGACCGCGGCGCGGCGGCGTCGGAGCAGGGCGACCTGGAGGTAGGAGATCGGGTCGAGGTAGGCGTCCCGCAGGGCCAGGGTCTGCTTGAGCCCGGGCTGCTGGTCGAGGAGTTCGCACGCGCCGGTGACCCGGAGCACTTCGGTGACGGTGCGGTCGTGCTCCGTGCGGATGGTGTCGAAGACGTGGTGCAGCTCGGCCGGGACGAGCGTGTCGACGTAGTGGCGGGCGATCCGCAGGTCGGTCTTGGCGAGCGTCATCTCCACGTTGGACAGGAAGTTGCGGAAGAAGTGCCACTGGCCGTACATCTCGTCGAGCACGTCGCCGAGACCGGCCTCGCGGGCGGCGGCGAGGCCGGCGCCGACGCCGTACCAGCCGGGGACGATCTGGCGGGACTGGGTCCAG
>NZ_JAQYWW010001173.1:0-345 GCF_036322525.1 Streptomyces sp. BE20
GTTCATATATAATGTGGGTGTTGGGGGGGGGGGGGTGGGGGGGGGGGGGGGTGGTGGGGGGGGGGGTGGGGGGGGGGGGGGGGGGGGGGGGGGGGGGGTGGGGGGGGGGGGGGGGGGTTGGGGGGTTGGGGGTGTTTTGGGGGTTGGTGGGGTGGTGTGGGTGGTGGTTGTTTTTTTGTGTGGGGGGGGGGGGGGTGTGGGGGGGGGGGGCCGCCCCCCCCACCGCCCCCCCCCCCCGCGCCCCACAACCCACCAACACACACACCCAAAACAACCCCCCCCCCGCACACACAAACAAACGCCCACCGGCGCGCGGGGGGGGGCGGGGGGGGGGGGGGGGGGGGG
>NZ_JAQYWW010001174.1:0-9572 GCF_036322525.1 Streptomyces sp. BE20
CCCGAAGACCTCGAACACGTCGCCCAGGAACTCAACGGCCGCCCACGCAAGACGCTCGGCTGGAATACCCCAGCCGAGCGTCTACGTGATCTACTCACCACCTAAACCACGTGGTGTTGCGACGACCCCCAGAACCCAAGCGGTTCCGGGCCCTCGTCGTCCGCGGGCGCGGCCTACTCGAAGGACGGGCTGGCCGTACGGGTCCGCTTGATCTCGTAGAAGCCCGGGGTGCCGGCGACCAGCAGGGTGCCGTCCCAGAGCCGCGCCGCCGCCTCGCCGCGCGGTATCGGGGTGACCACCGGGCCGAAGAACGCCACCCGCTCGCCGTCGGCGCCCTCGACCGCGATCACCGGGGTGCCGACGTCCTCGCCGACCAGCGTGATGCCCTCCTTGTGCGAGGCGCGCAGGGCCTCGTCGTACGCGTCGGTGTCCGCCGCGTCCGCCAGCTCGACCGGCAGACCCGCCGCGACCAGCGCCGCCTCGACGGTCTCCCGGTTCTGCGGCAGGCCCTGGTTGTGGAAACGGGTGCCCAGCTCGGTGTAGAGCCGGCCCAGCACCTCGTCGCCGTGCTGCTGCGCGGCGGCGATGCAGACCCGCACCGCGCCCCACGCGTTGTCCAGCAGCTCCCGGTACTTCTCCGGCAGGTCGCGGTGCTCGTTCAGCACGGAGAGGCTCATCACGTGCCAGTTCACGTCCACCGGGCGGAGCTGCTGCACCTCGATCAGCCAGCGGGACGTCATCCAGGCCCACGGACAGGCCGGGTCGAACCAGAAGTCGGCGGTCTTGCGCTCAGCGGCAGTCGTCACGGCTGTCGTCCTTCGAGAGAGATCCGGAAGTCGGTGGTGCGGGCCCGCACGGGGCATCCCACCCAGCGCCAACGCCCGCCCGACACCGCTGATTCCGGGCCGCCGCCCCGAGTTGTGCAATGGTACCGACGTGAGGGGCGTGAAAGGATGCCCCCGCGACACCACAGCGCCGCACCAACCGCACCGCCGAAGACCGCACCACCGTGCGAGCCGGACAAAGGAGTACCGCCGTGCCGGGCAAGAACCTGAGCCGCGACGAAGCCCAGCAGCGGGCCAGCATCCTGGGCGTGGACGCGTACCGGGTCCGGCTGGACGTGACCTCGGCCACCGACCCCGCGGCCGCGACCTTCCGGTCCACCACCACCGTCGCCTTCCGCTGCACCGAGCCGGGGGCGTCGACCTTCCTCGACCTGCTCGCCGCAGGCGTCCGCGCCGTCACCCTCAACGGCCGCGCCCTCGACCCCGCCACCGCCTTCGACGGCGCCCGGGTGCACCTCGACGGCCTCGCCGCGGAGAACGTCCTCGTCGTCGACGCCGACTGCGCCTACAGCCGGACCGGCGAGGGCCTGCACCGGTTCACCGACCCGGTCGACGGCGAGACCTACCTCTACACCCACTACGAGCCGGCCGACGCCCGCCGGGTCTTCGCGACCTTCGAGCAGCCCGACCTGAAGGCGCCGTTCACCTTCACCGTGACCGCGCCGGCCGCCTGGAACGTCTGGTCCAACGCGCCGCACGAGAACGTCGCCGAGGACGGTGCCGCGCGCACCTGGGAGTTCGCGCCGACCCGGCCGATCTCCACCTACCTCACCGCCGTGGTCGCCGGTCCGTACCACGTCGCCCGCGACCACTACAGCCGCACCCTCGCCGACGGCACCGTGCTGGAGATCCCGCTCTCGGCGATGTGCCGCCGCTCGCTCGCGCCCTCCTTCGACGCCGACGAGATCCTCGGCGTCACCAAGCTCGGCCTCGACTTCTTCCACGAGCAGTTCGACTACCCGTACCCCTTCGGCAAGTACGACCAGGCCTTCGTCCCCGAGTACAACATCGGCGCGATGGAGAACCCCGGCTGCGTCACCTTCCGCGAGGAGTTCGTCTTCCGTTCGAGGGTCACCGACGCCGCCTACGAGGGCCGGGCCAACGTGATCCTGCACGAGATGGCCCACATGTGGTTCGGCGACCTGGTCACCATGCGCTGGTGGGACGACCTCTGGCTGAAGGAGTCCTTCGCCGACTTCATGGGCTCGTACGGCCTGGTCGGCGCGCGGACCCGCTACTCGGGCGCGTGGGTCACCTTCGCCAACCAGCGCAAGGCGTGGGCCTACCGACAGGACCAGTTCCCCACCACCCACCCGATCACCGCGGACATCCGCGACCTGGAGGACGCCAAGCTCAACTTCGACGGCATCACCTACGCGAAGGGCGCCTCGGTGCTCAAGCAGCTGGTGGCGTACGCCGGTTCGGAGGCGTTCTTCGAGGGCGCCCGGCGCTACTTCAAGCGGCACGCCTTCGGCAACACCGAGCTCGGCGACCTGCTGGACATCCTGGAGGAGACCAGCGGCCGCGACCTCAAGTCCTGGGCCGCCGCCTGGCTGCAGACCGCGGGCGTCAACGCGCTCACCCCCGAGGTCACCGTCGACGCCGAGGGCCGGATCACCGAACTCGCCATCCACCAGGACGGCGAGGTGCTCCGCCCGCACCGCATCGCGGTCGGCCTCTACGACCGGGACGCCGACGGCGCCCTCGTCCGCACCCGGCGGATCGAGCTCGACGTCACCGAGGCCCGCACCGTCGTGGCCGAGGCCACCGGCCTGGCCCGGCCCGCGCTCGTCCTGCTCAACGACGACGACCTCACGTACTGCAAGATCCGCTTCGACGCCGAATCGCTGGAGACGCTGCGCGCCGGCCTCGGCGACATCGAGGACGACCTGGCCCGCGCGCTCGCCTGGTCCGCCGTCTGGAACCTCACTCGCGACGCCCTGATGCCGGCCCGCGACTACATCGCGCTCGTCCTGCGGTTCGCCGGCCAGGAGGCCAACATCGGCGTCCTGCAGTCGCTGCACAGCCAGGCCAAGAGCGCCGTCGACCTGTACGCCGACCCGGCCTGGCGCGGCGAGGGCGGCCGCCTCCTCGCCGACGGCGCGCTCCGCGAACTGCGCGCCGCCGCCCCCGGCAGCGACCACCAGCTGGCCTGGGCCCGGTTCCTGGCCCAGACCGCCAACGGCTCCGAGCACCTGGGCCTGGTCCGCGGCCTGCTGGCCGGCACCGCCCGGATCGACGGGCTGGAGGTCGACCAGGAGCTGCGCTGGGCGCTCTGGCTGGCGCTCGCGGCGGCCGGCCAGGCCTCCGACGAGGAACTCGCCGAGGAGCTCGCCACCGACAACACCGCCAGCGGCCGGCGCCAGCACACCCAGTGCCTGGCCGCCCGGCCGACCCCGGAGGCCAAGGCCGCCGCCTGGTCCGCCGTGATCGACTCGGACGAGCTGCCCAACGCCCTGGTCGAGGCCAACATCGCCGGCTTCGCGCTGCCCGGGCACCGCGACCTGACCTCGCTCTACGCGGCGCCCTACTTCAAGCTGCTGGAGCGGATCTGGGCCGACCGGACCATCGAGATCGCCATGCGGATCGTCGGCGGCTTCTTCCCCCAGACCCAGGTGAGCGAGGCGACGCTGGCCGAGGCGGACGGCTGGCTCGCCGGCCACCTGGACGCGGCGCCCGCGCTGCGTCGGCTGGTGCTGGAGCGCCGGGACGACCTGGCCCGGGCGCTGCGGGCGCAGGCCTGCGACCGCACCTGAGGGGCCGGACGTGCTGAACGGGCTGGGCCCGCCCCGACATCCGTCGGGGCGGGCCCAGCCCGTTCGCGTTCCGGCGGTCAGTTGCCCCGCAGTCCGCGGTCCAGGGCGGCGATCGCGCTGCCCCGGGCGTCGTCGCCGTCCAGCGACCAGACCATCACACCGGCCAGGTCGTTCCATCGCGCGTACCGGGCCTTCGCGGTGAGCACCTCGGCCGAGTCGTAGCTGTAGAAGGTGGAGCCGTCGTACCGCCAGGACGCGCCGTGGTCGCGGTCCACGTAGGTGGTGCCGGGCAGGGCGTTGATCTCCTTGTAGGAGCGGTCCGGCGCGGTGCCGGTGGCCTTCTGGTAGAGGCCGTGGCGGGCGCCGGCCGGCACACCCGTCCAGCCGTGGCCGTAGAACGGGGTGCCGAGGACGGTCTGCCGGGAGGGCAGGCCGCGCTGGGCGTAGTGGTCGACGGCCTTGTCCGCGCTGCGCTGCCGTGCGTCCGAGTCGGTCGGGTCGGAGTAGAGGTTGGCGTGGTGGTTGGCCGGGCCCTTGCCCTCCCACGGACCGTGCAGGTCGTAGGTCATCAGGTTGAGCCAGTCGACGGTCCGCGCGAGCTCGGGCAGCTCCAGCCGGTCCGCCACGGTCTCGTTGGCGGCGACGGCGGCGGTCAGCAGGTAGTGCTTGCCCTTGCCCCTGCCCTTGCCTTCGCTCGTGCCGTCGCTCGTGCCGTCGCTCGTGGCGTGCGGGCCGCGCTTGCCGCCGAGTTCGTCCAGCTGCTTGCGGAACTCGGCCATCAGCAGGGTGAAGTTGCGGCCGTCCTCGGGGCGGACGACGTTGCCGGCGTCACCGCCGCCGCCCGGGTACTCCCAGTCGACGTCGATGCCGTCGAACACCCCGGCGGCCACGCCCTTGCCGCCCTCCGGGGAGCCGGCGAGCTGCGGCACGTCGCCCTTGAGGTAGAGGTCGATGCAGGAGGAGACGAACTTCCTGCGCGCCTCGTCGGTGGCGGCCGCGTCCGAGAAGTACTTGGACCAGCTCCAGCCGCCCAGCGAGATCACGGCCCTGAGCTGCGGGTTGACGGCCTTCAGCTTGCGCAGCTGGTTGAAATGGCCCTTGAGCTTCTGGTCGGGGGCGTCGGCCACGCCGTCCACCGAGTCGGCGGCGGAGAAGGCGCGCTGGTAGTCGTTGTAGGCGTCGCCCTGGCCTGCGTCGTTGGTCTCGAAACAGGTGCCGTCCGCCGAGACGTTGCCGAAGGCGTAGTTGATGACGGTGAGCTTCCCGGCCTGGCCGGACTCCTGCACCCGCTTCGCGGAGCTGTCGGCGCCCCACTGGGTGAAGTAGCCGACGCGCTGACCCTTGAGCTGGGGACCGTGTTGGGTCCCGGCGGCGTTGGCGGTGGCGGGGGCGACGAGCAGCGCGGCGACGGTGGCGGCGGCGAGCAGGGCGGAGGAGCGAGTGGGCATACCGGACCTATTCTCTGAAGCAGCGTCAATTGGTCTGGACCAGCTGGCATAGAGATTTAGTCCATCGCGCCACGGCGCACAAGAGGACGTGCCCGGACGGGGCAGCATGCAAAAGAGGCCGGACCGCGGGAACGCGGTCCGGCCTCTCGGCAGCTGTCGGAGGATCAGCCGATCAGCGAGCGCAGCACGTACTGCAGGATGCCGCCGTTGCGGTAGTAGTCCGCCTCACCGGGGGTGTCGATGCGGACGACCGCGTCGAACTCCTTGGTGGCGCCGTCCGTGCCGACCGCGACGACCTTGACGGTCTTCGGGGTGCGACCCTCGTTGAGCTCGGTCACACCGGTGAAGGAGAAGGTCTCCTCGCCGGTCAGACCGAGGGAGTCGGCGTTCTGGCCCTCCGGGAACTGCAGCGGGAGGACGCCCATGCCGATCAGGTTCGAGCGGTGGATGCGCTCGTAGGACTCGGCGATGACGGCCTTCACGCCGAGCAGCGCGGTGCCCTTGGCGGCCCAGTCGCGGGACGAGCCGGAGCCGTACTCCTTGCCGGCCAGGACGACCAGCGGGGTGCCGGCGTTCTGGTAGTTCTGCGAGGCGTCGTAGATGAACGACACCGGCGCGTCGGCCTGGGTGAAGTCGCGGGTGTAGCCGCCCTCGGTGCCCGGCGCGATCTGGTTGCGCAGGCGGATGTTGGCGAAGGTGCCGCGGATCATCACCTCGTGGTTGCCGCGACGCGAGCCGTACGAGTTGAAGTCGCGCTTCTCCACACCGTGCTCGGTGAGGTACTGCGCGGCCGGGGTGCCCGGCTTGATGTTGCCGGCCGGGGAGATGTGGTCGGTGGTGACCGAGTCGCCCAGCTTGGCCAGGACGCGGGCGCCGGCGATGTCGTTCACCGGGCTCGGGGTCTTGGCCATGCCCTCGAAGTACGGGGGCTTGCGGACGTAGGTGGACTCGGTGTCCCACTCGAAGGTGTTGCCGGTCGGGACCGGGAGCGACTGCCAGCGGTGGTCGCCGGCGAAGACGTCCTGGTAGCCCTTGTCGAACATGGCCTCGTCGATGGAGCCGGCGACGGTGTCGGCGACCTCCTTCTCCGACGGCCAGATGTCGGCGAGGAACACGTCGTTGCCGTCGGCGTCCTGGCCCAGGGCGTCACGGGTGATGTCGATGTTCATGTTGCCGGCGAGGGCGTAGGCGACCACCAGCGGCGGGGAGGCCAGGTAGTTCATCTTGACGTCCGGGTTGATCCGGCCCTCGAAGTTGCGGTTGCCGGAGAGCACCGAGACGACCGCGAGGTCGGCCTCGTTCACCGCGGCCGAGACCTCCTCGGGCAGCGGGCCCGAGTTGCCGATGCAGGTGACGCAGCCGTAGCCGACCAGGTTGAAGCCCAGCTTCTCCATGTACGGGAGGAGGCCGGCCTTCTCGTAGTAGTCCATGACGACCTTGGAGCCGGGCGCCAGGGTGGTCTTGACCCAGGGCTGGACGCGCAGGCCCTTCTCCACGGCCTTCTTCGCCAGCAGGGCGGCGCCCAGCATGACGGAGGGGTTGGAGGTGTTGGTGCAGGAGGTGATCGAGGCGATCACGACCGCGCCGTTGTCGATCTCGTAGGACGAGCCGTCGGGGGCGGTGACGGTGGTCGGCTTCGAGGCCTCGGCCGAGTAGGTCGGCAGCGCCTCGGCGAACCTCTCGGCGGCCTCGGCCAGGATCACGCGGTCCTGCGGGCGCTTCGGGCCGGAGATCGACGGGACGACGGTGGAGACGTCCAGCTCCAGGTACTCGGAGTAGACCGGCTCGACCGACGGGTCGTGCCAGAGGCCCTGCTCCTTGGCGTACGCCTCGACCAGGGCGAGCTGCTGCTCGTCACGGCCGGTGAGCTTCAGGTAGCTGATGGTCTCGGCGTCGATCGGGAAGATCGCGCAGGTCGAACCGAACTCCGGCGACATGTTGCCGATGGTGGCGCGGTTGGCCAGCGGGATCGCGGTGACGCCCTCGCCGTAGAATTCCACGAACTTGCCGACCACACCGTGCTTGCGCAGCATCTCGGTGATGGTGAGCACCAGGTCGGTGGCGGTGGTGCCGGCCGGCAGCTGGCCGTTGAGCTTGAAGCCGACCACGCGCGGGATCAGCATGGAGACCGGCTGGCCCAGCATCGCGGCCTCGGCCTCGATGCCGCCGACGCCCCAGCCCAGCACGCCCAGGCCGTTGACCATGGTGGTGTGCGAGTCGGTGCCGACACAGGTGTCCGGGTAGGCCTGGCCGTTGCGGACCATGACGGTGCGGGCCAGGTGCTCGATGTTCACCTGGTGGACGATGCCGGTGCCGGGCGGGACGACCTTGAACTCGTCGAACGCGGTCTGGCCCCAGCGCAGGAACTGGTAGCGCTCCCTGTTGCGGCCGTACTCGATCTCGACGTTCTGGACGAAGGCGTCCGGCGTACCGAACTTGTCGGCGATGACGGAGTGGTCGATGACCAGCTCGGCCGGGGCCAGCGGGTTGATCTTGGCCGGGTCGCCGCCCAGCTCCTTGACGGCCTCACGCATGGTGGCGAGGTCGACCACGCACGGCACGCCGGTGAAGTCCTGCATGATCACGCGGGCCGGCGTGAACTGGATCTCCTGGCTCGGCTGGGCGTCGGCGTCCCAGGTGCCGAGGGCACGGATGTGGTCGGCGGTGATGTTGGCGCCGTCCTCGGTGCGGAGCAGGTTCTCCAGCAGCACCTTGAGGCTGTACGGCAGCCGCTCGGAACCCTCGACGGCGGAGAGCTTGAAGATCTCGTACGACTCGTCGCCCACCTGCAGCGAGCTGCGGGCGTCGAAGCTGTTCGCGGACACGACTGACTCCTTCTAGGTGCTTCGTGCGGTATTCCGGCCGCCACGGTGGTAAGGTCAGCCTTACTTAGGCTGACCTTGCCCGCACCGCCGGTGAGCGCCTCTCGGCAAGTATCTTGATGTCGAGATATATCGTAGAGGGCAGTTATCTCGATGTCGAGATAAACCATAGTGCATGGCGTCGGCTCCGCCACGTCGGCACCTCCTCAGTACCACGCGGGCGCCGAACCGGCACCACCCCAGGCTGCCCCCGGTTCGGACGGCCCGCTCGCCGAAGGAGCGGCACCCCCCGGTACGGTGACCGGAGAGTGACACACCGGAGCAGGCCGGGGGCCGACTGATGATCGTGGTGGACGCGTCCGCGCTGGTGCTCGCGCTGGCCGACGAGGGTGAACGCGGGGCAGCCGCCCGGGCCGAACTGGCCGCGGACGACGAGTGGGCGGCGCCCGAGCACCTCGTCATCGAGGTGATGCAGTCGCTGCGCGGCCTGTACCTGGCCCGCGAACTCACCGCCGAGCGGGTGGGCGAGCTCGCCACCGAACTGCCCGGCCTCGCGATCCGCAAGGTGCCGGTCGGACCGCTGCTCGGGCGGATCTGGGAACTCAAGGACAACCTCACGCCGGACGACGCCGCGTACGTGGCGGTGGCCGAGCAGTACGGGGTGCCGCTGGTCACGGCGGACCTGCGGCTGATGCGGGCCAGCGGGCCGCGGTGCGAGATCCGCGGCATCGGCCGGCCGGGCGGGGACGCCGGGTAGCAGGGTCGGCCGGGCCCCCGGGGAGCTCCCGGAAGCTCCCCGGGCGAGCGGGTCCGGCGGGGCCCGGGGTCGACGGGGCCGGCGTCGGAGCCCGGGGCACGTGTCCGGGGCCCGCGGGGCGTGTCCGGGGAGCGGCGGGCGGCGTTGAGCAGGGTGTCCGCTCTTGCGTGCGCCCTCCGGGAGCGCGCCCAGCCCGAGAAGGTCCGCCGATGTCCGCTCCGCTCGCCGCCGTCCTGCTCCCGCTCGCCCTGCTGGCACCCGCCGCCGTGCCGGTCTCGACCACCGACGCCGCCTTCGACCCCGCCACCGCCTTCGTCCCGCCGACCGCGATCAGCCACGCGCCGGACCTCGTTCCGTACGGCTCGCACGTACGGGTGGTGGTCGACCGCTCGGCGCCCGGCCGGACGGTACTGACCATGAGCGTGACCGGGGTCGCCGCCGACCGCGAGTTCCCGGTCCACCTGCACACCGGCCCGTGCGGGGCCGACCCGGCCGCGTCCGGCCCGCACTACCAGGACACGGTGGACCCGGTCCGCCCGTCGACCGACCCCGCCTACGCCAACGACCGCAACGAGCTGCGGCTCGCCCTGCGCACCGACGGGCACGGCGACGGCACCGCCGCGACGGTGGTGGCCTGGCAGCCCCGGGCCGGGGAGGCCCGCTCGCTGGTCCTGCACGCGGGCGGCCCGACCGACCCGACCGGCGCGCGCGGCCGGCACGGCGCGCAGGATGCGGCCGGTGCGCACGCTCAGCGCGGTCAGCACGGCGCCAACGACCGGGTCGCCTGCGTGAAGCTGGAGGAGCTCTAGTGAGCTGGTCTTGAGATCTGTGGTCGCCACGTGAGGCGCGTTGCGTTTCAGTTCTGATGTTCGCGTGGTCGTGAGTGGTGACAGGCCGTCAGAGCTGCGGTCTGCTGAGCGTATGGGTGACAGCAGACTGCAGCC
>NZ_JAQYWW010001175.1:0-447 GCF_036322525.1 Streptomyces sp. BE20
AGGCACACCGGCTCCCGTTCTGGGTCAACCAGCGACTCGGCCTGCTCCTCCTGACCCTGCTCCTCGTCGCGCTGTTCGGCGCGCTGCGGCCCGCGTTCCTCGACGAACGGCTCGTGCTCTTCCCGCTGCTGCGCGACATCGTGACGCTGACCGTGGTGGCGCTCGCCCAGATGGTGGTCCTCTCCGTGGGGCACATGAACCTCGCCGTCGGCCGGATGGCCGCTTTCGGCGCCATGTTCGCGGGATTCGGACCGGGTGGTCGTCATGGCCGCCCCCGCGTCCGCGGCGAGTTCTCCAACGACCACGACTACGAGCGGACGAGCCGGCAGATCATCCGCCTCATCCACAACCGGCCGCCCCCGGCCCTGTCCGCGAGGGCCGACGCATGACGCGGCGCATCGTCCAGGTGATCCGGCTCCGCCCAGAGAAGGCGGACGAGTACCGCAC
>NZ_JAQYWW010001176.1:0-336 GCF_036322525.1 Streptomyces sp. BE20
AAAGGAGGGCGGGGGGGGGGTGGGGGGGTGTGGGGGGGGTGGGTGTTGTGGGGGGGGGGGGGGGGCGGGTACCGGCTGGTGGGTGGTGTGGGCCAGTTGTCTGGGCGGCGGGACCCTCCGTGGCCCGCGGCGCGGGTGGCTACGCTGATCGGCAGGAAGTTCCACGACTCCGACAGCGTCTCCGCGACGACGAGGCCGACGCACCGGCTCGGCTTCAGCCCGCAGGGCCCCGCGCGGCGGGTCGCCGTGCGCGAAGATCAGGTAGTGACCGCATGGAGGGAGGCGACCTGGGCGGGGGTAAAAGTGCGCGGGCGGCCTGCGGGGGCGACATCGGCT
>NZ_JAQYWW010001177.1:0-3691 GCF_036322525.1 Streptomyces sp. BE20
AGGCACACCGGCTCCCGTTCTGGGTCAACCAGCGACTCGGCCTGCTCCTCCTGACCCTGCTCCTCGTCGCGCTGTTCGGCGCGCTGCGGCCCGCGTTCCTCGACGAACGGCTCGTGCTCTTCCCGCTGCTGCGCGACATCGCGACGCTGACCGTGGTGGCGCTCGCCCAGATGGTGGTCCTCTCCGTGGGGCACATGAACCTCGCCGTCGGCCGGATGGCCGCTTTCGGCGCCATGTTCGCGGGATTCGGCTACGACCGACTCGCCCTGCCCCTGCCACTAGGCCTGCTGCTGTGCCTGGCCGCCGGCGCCTCGATCGGCGCCCTGTCCGGCTGGATCATCGCCCGCACCGGCGTGAGCTCCTTCGTGGTCACCCTGGCCATGGACTTCGCCCTGCTGGGCCTGGTCTCCCTCCTCTACTCCGCCCTGACCGAGAACGCCGCCTTCACCACCCGCCCGGCCGGGCTCGCCGAGCTGCGCTCCGCCTCCCTCGCCGACCTCTGCGTCGGCCCGGTGTGCGGCACGCCCGCCGTCCCGCAGGTCGTCCAGTTCACCCTGCTCGCCCTCGCCGGACTCGGGTTCCTCTACGGCTGCACCCGCCTCGGCCGCGAACTCCTCCTCACCGGCGCGAACCCCGCGGCAGCCGAACTGTCCGGCATCCCCACCGGCCGGCGCATCGTCCTCGCGCACGCACTGTCCGGCCTGCTCGCCGCACTCGCCGGCTTCATGGCCGCCGTCGGCACCGGCACCTTCCGCGCCTCCATCGGCGACGACTTCATGCTCCCCTCCTTCCTCGGCGCCGTCCTCGGCGGCACCCTGCTCACCGGCGGCGTCGTCTCCGTGATCGGCGCACTGCTCGGCACCTCCCTCGTCGGCGTCATCCGCAAGGGCCTCGACCTGCTCGGCGTCGGCCTCGAAAGCCTCAACATCTACCTCGGCTGCGTCCTGCTGCTGGCCCTGTCGGCCGACCGCGTGCGCACCGTCGTGTCCTACCGCAAGGTGGTGCGCTCCACATGATCACGACCACTGCGCGGACGGCCCGCACCGGCGCCGTGCTGCGCCGCTTCTCCCGCTCGACCACGATGACACTGCTCGGCGTCGTCCTGGCCGGGTACCTCGTCCTGGGCATCACCTCGGCCGGCGCGTTCTTCGAGGGCCCCTCCGTACGCACCTTCCTGCAGTACATGGCCACCCCCGTCCTCATCGGCCTGGCCCAGATGGTCGCGCTCTGCGTCGGCCAGCTCAACCTCGCCGTGGGCGCGCTGGGCGGCTTCACCGCCTGCCTGATGGGCGTGCTGATGGCCGACAACGGCGTACCCGTACCGGTGGCCGTCGCGGTCGGCGTACTCGCGGCCACCCTGATCGGCCTGGTGACCGGTGTGTTCATCGTGGCGACGCAGATCAACGGCTTCATCGTCACACTCGGCTCCATGACCATCCTGCTGGGCGCCCAGTACCGGCTCGTCGGCACCCGCACCGTCGACGGGTACTCCCAGAACCTCCAGGACCTCGGCCGGGCGGCCCCGCTCAACGTCCCGCTGGTGTTCGTCGCCGCACTCATCGGAGCCGTGCTGCTCGCGGCATTCGTCTACCGCACCACCGCCGGACGGCGGCTGCTCGCGGCCGGCGGCAATCCGCTCGCGGCCCGCCTGTCGGGCATCTCCACCAACCGTCAGATCGTCCTCGCCCACGGGCTGTCCGGTCTGCTCGTCGGTGTCGCCGCCGTACTGGCGACCGCATCCCTGCCCGGTGTCAACCGCAGTGTGGGGGGTGACTGGCTGCTGCCAAGCTTCGCGGCGCCGATCATCGGCGGCGTCGCCCTGACAGGCGGATCCGTCGCCGTACTCGGCACGGTGCTGGCGGCGTTCGTGATGCGGCTGATCGACGCCGCGCGGGCCCAGTTCTCGCTCGACCCGAGCTGGGTGAACTTCCTCATCGGCCTGGTCGTGCTCGGCACGGTCATGGGCGGGCGGATCCAGCAGAGCCGGCAGGAGAAGAAGCGCGGGACGCGAGGCCGCGCTCCGGCGCCACCGGCGGACACGCAACCACGGGCCGGCACCGCCGCCCTGCCGGGTACAGGGGGAGAGCGATGAACGACGTCCTGCTCGAATGCCACAACATCGTCAAGCTGTTCCCCGGGGTCCGGGCCCTGGACGGAGTCGCTCTGCGGCTGACCGCGGGCTCCGTGCACGCCCTGCTGGGCGAGAACGGCGCGGGGAAGTCGACCCTGATCAAGGCCCTCACCGGCGTCCACCTGCCCGACGGCGGCCGGCTCACCTGGCGCGGCCGGGAGATCCAGTTGCGCTCCCCGCTGGAAGCCACCCGCACCGGCATCGGCGTCGTCCACCAGGAACGCAACCTCATCCCCGACTTCTCCGTCGCGGAGAACATCACCCTGCAGAACCCACCCTCGCGCCACGGCATCGTCGACCGCGATGCCATGACCGCCCCCGCGCTGCGCTGCCTCGCAGAACTGGGGCTCGACCTCGACCCGCACCAGCCGGTCCGCGAACTCTCCGTCGCCCAGCAGCAGTTGGTCGAGATCGCGAAGGCGCTCCACACCGACAGCCAGGTCCTCCTCCTGGACGAACCCACTGCCTCGCTCTCCCCGCAGGAAGCGGATCACCTCTTCGAGGTCGTCCGGCGACTGACGGCCCGCGGCACCTGTGTGGTCTTCGTGAGCCACAAGCTCGAGGAGGTCTTCGCGATCTGCGACACCGTCACCGTGCTGCGCGACGGCAGGTCGGTGCTCACGTCCTCGCCGCTCGCCCAGCACACGCACGACGACATCGTCACGCTGATGGTGGGCCGCGCCCACGCGGCGACCGCGATGCGCCCGCGGCCGGCGGTGGAGCGCACCGCCGCGCCCGTCCTTTCGCTCGACAGGCTCGCGACCGCCGACGGGCACCGGGACATCTCACTGGACGTCCGCCCCGGTGAGATCGTCGGCCTCTACGGACTGGTCGGCGCCGGACGCAGCGAACTCGTCCGGGCCGTCCTCGGACTCGGCCGGGTCACCGCCGGCCGGATCCTGGTCCAGGGCGCACCGGTACGGATCAGCTCCCCCCGTCAGGCCCTGCACGAGCACGGCATCGGCTACCTGACCGAGAACCGCAAGGAGGAGGGCGTCTTCCTGGAACAGCCGGTCGGCCGCAACATCGGCGTCACGGTGTGGAAGTCGATCGCCAAGGCCTTCGGTTTCGTCTCCGCCCGTCAGGAGCGCGCCGTCGCCCAGGAACTCGTCGACCGCCTCGGCATCCGGATCTCCGGCCTCGCGCAGAACGCCGGTGAACTGTCCGGCGGCAACCAGCAGAAGGTCAGCCTGGCCAAATGGCTCGCCGCCGACACCCGCCTGCTCGTCGTGGACGAGCCGACCGTCGGGATCGACGTCCGCACGAAGCACGGCTTCCACGAGCTCCTGGGGGAGCTGGCCCGCGAGGGCCTGCCCATCCTGTTGATCAGCAGCGATCTCGCCGAAATGATCACGCTGGCCGACCGGGTGGTCGTCATGGCCGACCACCGCGTCCGCGGCGAAGTCCCCAACGACCACAACTACGAGCGGACGAGCCGGCAGATCATCCGCCTCATCCACAACCGGCCGCCCCCGGCCCTGTCCGCGAGGGCCGACGCATGACGCGGCGCATCGTCCAGGTGATCCGGCTCCGCCCAGAGAAGGCGGACGAGTACCGCAC